>CALXSV010000137.1 GCA_944391235.1 uncultured Clostridia bacterium
GGTAATGAAAACAGCAAAGCCGATGCACTCTTTGGCAAACCGACTTCGCTGTGTAGTGAAATATTCGATTGATCGTAAATCCGTTCAAATTTGACGGCATGATGTCCTGCTCGCAGGTGGGCATATCCGACTTTACGGAACAGTGTGACACTTCCCAAAAACGTGCAGATGCACACTTTTCAGGAATGCCGGTGCTCGTTTTCGCGAAACATGGTTCCGTGAAATCATTTCGCCCTGCGGATAAAATCCTTCCTGTTTTCATCTATCTTGAAAATATCCTCGCTTTTTCAGTTCCTGCAAATCGAAAATCACGTCTTCGGTGCGGAGCTTGGCAAGGCAACTGAGAGTATAAATGTCGTAGGCGTTGTCGATCAGAAGCAGCGTCATCAGCAACTTCTGGCTTCCGGTCAGTTCGCTGTCGTAGATATGAAACAGGGCAGTTCCTTGTAATACGGTTTTTTCATTGAATTTCCCCTTTCGTAATTGGACTTAAAAATATCCATCCCATCCTCCCATCTATCCCACATGGGATGCTTGGGATGGATGGGATGGTGCTTTTTGTGTTTGAACTCATAAAATGGGCGGTGTCACCAAAGCCTCAATGCCCCAGAAGCCGTTGACACGTTTGCCGAGCCGGTTTGTGATGTGGTTGTCGTGTTCAATACCAAATTCATCGGCGTGCTTTTTCAGCGTCATGCTCACCGTCCGCACCGCCAGTGGCTTATAGGTGTTATCATTGCACCACATAGTATAGATGGCGTAAAGGTCAGCGGAAGTAATGGTGCTGTCGGCTTTCAATCGGATGTATCCCTCCGAGCGCATGAACAGCAGCACATTGTCAGCCTCACGCTTGGCCTCCACACGGTTATCCTTGGTGCGGTCGCTTTCAGTGAAGCGATAGTTATTTCCAATCAGCCTCCGCAGACCATCCAGACACCAGAGGAAGATTCCCTCGATTTCGCTGCAGAGCTTGTCCGCAAGAAAAGGATCGTCTTCGCGGTTGAGCGGTTTCTTCTTCACCGACAAAATCAGCTGTCTGCGGTAAAAACCGTCCGAATGGTCGTAGAGGGATTCCAGATCGCCATTGCTGAAGGCCAAAAAGCGGACGTACATCTCGCCCTGATAGCTCTGCTCTCCCTTACGCTCCAAATCCATGGGCATTTCGGCGGTGATAAGAGACTTCAGATAATGAGTGGATTTTAACGCCTCCATTTTCATGTCATCGTCCACCATCAGAAGCTGATGCTCCAAATCGGCCCGGGCGAAGGGGCTGCGCTCCACCTTGGCAATGCTGCCGTTTTTCAGGTTGTCACCCAGCATCTTCTGCATCACCACACCAATGCGGCTTTTGCCCTCACCGCCGTTGCCTTTCAGCAGCAGCATGGTCTGGCCCCGGTTGGTGGGGATCAGGCAGTAGCCCAGGTACTCCTGCAGGGTCAGGATATCCTCATCCTCCAGAAGCTCCGATAAAAAATGCAGCCATGTTATAGGCTGCGGAGCGTTGGCCTTATAGTTGACCGGCAGACGGTTGCGGCAGAACTCCTTGTTTTCGGTGAACTCGCCATCCAGAAACAGTGTACCGTTGGCAACATGAAGCCGATCTTCGTGAACGGGCAGATTGGGTACATAAGCTTCCAGCTTCACCATTTCCAGAAGTCCCGATGCACGCTTGGCAAGACCGCAGTTGAGATAGGGACGGAGCATTTCATAAATCTCCTTACGGACACTTTCTTCATCGGTGATACGGCCATCCTTGGTGAAGAATCTGCCGCCCACACGCACCATCGGGTGCTTCTGCAAAAAGTCCTCGCAGAATCCGACTTCATTTACAAATTTGCCGTCATACCAAAAGGGACGCTCACTGGTGTGTTCATGTTTACTCATTCATTTCCTCCTTGATTTCCCGCAGGCGCTCCTGCAAAAGTGTAATTTTGTCATCTTTCATCATGTCGCTTACCAACTCTGTTCGATCTTGCGGTGAACCTATCGTCAGTAAATCCAACATATACTGCGTACATTCGAGCATATGGCAGGCTTCCACGAAACGGTCATCCGGATCATCATCCGGTGTATGAGGTGAAAAGCGCACCTTCCAATCCTGCAAGGTATGCAGATACTCCCGCAGAACACGGAAGCAGAGCCGCTCGTTGTCTGCTTGCGTCCGATACCGACTCAGTTTGGTGAGTACAGACGGCTTATCCTTTTGGGTGCCGAAATCGGCACTTAACTTCTGCGCTGCCTCCAAAGCGGTAATACCGAACAGCTTGGATGTGAATTCGATCACATCCCCCTTGGCACCACAGCCGAAACAATAGAAGTAATCCTCATTTAGCTTCATGCTGGGGTGTCGGTCATTGTGGAACGGACAGCAGACCATTCCGTTTCGTGCTACGGTCATACCGTAGTGCTCCGCAGCCATCCTCGGCGTGACCGTAGATTTGACGGTTTCAAAAATTGTCATAGGCATTTCTCCTTTCGATTTTTCTGACAAATTTCTTTGTCGTCTGAATATACGGAGAAAAAGTCTTAGACCTTAAAAATCAGGCAGATGTGCAAGAAAACAAAAAGCCCTCCTGCAATTCTTGCAAAAATGCAAGGGGCAGAAGAGCATTGAATAGGAGATGAATTGATTTTTCACATCAGAAGGTGAACGAAAGATGAATTTTCACTTTAGGCTATTGAAAATTATGAAAATATGAGTATAATATAATCAAGCTATAATGGAGGTGCTGTATATGCAATATGAAAGCGAGCGCATTGAATATAAATCTCAGATGATTGATGATATCTACAAGGAAGTCATCGCATTTGCAAATACGGACGGCGGCGTGATCTATCTTGGCATAGATGATAAGGGCAATCTGATTGGCATTGACAATGTGGATGAAACCTACACTCGTTTGACCAACGGTATTCGTGACGCCATCGCACCGGATGTGACCATGTTTGTGCGATATGTCCTCCAGGATAATAAAGTAATTCAGATTGAAGTCGGAGAAGGCAGCTATAAGCCCTACTATCTGAAATCCAAAGGGATGAAGCTCACCGGTGTTTATGTCCGTCAGGGCACATCCAGCGTACAGGCATCTCCCGAACAGATTCGTCAGATGATTAAGGAATCCGACGGTGACACCTATGAAGATACCCGCAGTCTTGAACAGGATTTGAGTTTCCACGCTGCAGAAACCGCATTTGATCGCTATGGTGTGGAGTTTTCTACTCAGAAATATCGTGTTCTGGGCATCACTCAGAATGATATTTATACCAATCTCGCTCTGCTGCTTTCCGATCAGTGCCATCACACGACCAAAATCGCTGTGTTCAAAGATGAATTCTGCACGGAGTTCCGTGACAGCAAAGAGTTCGGCGGTTCCGTGTTCAAGCAGTTCGAAGATGCGGTAAACTACCTCGCTCTGTGCAACAAGACTGTTTCCACGATCAAGGGACTTATTCGCACAGATAAGCAAGATTATCCCGAAGAAGCCATTCGTGAAGCACTGCTTAATGCTCTTGTTCACCGTGACTACGGTTTCAGCGGCAGCATTATTATCAATGTAAACGACAGCAAGATGGAGTTCATCTCTCTTGGCGGTCTCCTGCCCGGTCTCTCTACCGAAGATATTCGTATTGGCATTTCTCAGCCGAGAAATAAGAAACTGGCAGAGGTATTCCATCGTCTGCGTCTGATTGAGAGTTACGGCACCGGTATTCGCCGTATTTTCAAGCTGTACGAAAACTGCCCTGTGCAGCCCACTATTGAAGCAACAGCTAATGCCTTCAAAATCGTGCTGCCCAACATGAACGCAACCGGCGCTGCGATTGAAAGCACACCCGCACTCGCAGAAAAAGCACCTGCAGCGATCACACCCCAGATGAAAACGGTGATGGATTATCTGGCTGAGTACGGCGAAATGACTGATGAAGATCTGCAGGAGCTGCTGAATGTCAAAAAGACGAGAGCCTATCTGCTTGCCCGCCAGATGAATGAGAATGGATTGATCGAAATTGTCGGCAGAGGTGCGGGTAAGAAATACAGATTGAAGTGAGGACAAAAATATGGATGCACATAAACTCTGGATGCTCAGAGATTTTATAGGAACAAATAAAGTTCTGTTCCGTATTCCCGTATATCAGCGTAATTATGACTGGTCTGCATCCAACTGCAACCGCCTGTTGGACGATATTTACGGCATCATGCAAAGCAGCGATAAGCATTTTCTTGGTACAATCGTCTTTATGGCTGCCAAAAGCGGTGGTTTTGCATTGCAGGAATACATCATCATAGATGGCCAGCAGCGTCTAACAACGTTGATGCTTATTTTGAAAGCGCTTTCCGCTGTCGCAGAAAGTGTTGGCGATGATTGCTACCACGAGATCGAAGAACAGTATCTGCACAATAAATACTGTGATGAAGAATTCAAGGTTAAGCTGAAACCCATTAAATCAGACAACAATCAGTTCCTTCTCCTGCTGGAAGACAAGATCGATGAGATGGATGAGGATACTCATATATACCATAACTTTATGCTTTGCAAAGAGCGCTTTGAGCGCTGGGCGGAAAAGGGTATCAATCCGTCGCAGGTGCTTGATGCACTGACAAAGCTGGAGATCGTTGAAATTGTCCTCACTAAAGGAGAAGACGATCCGCAGGTTATTTTTGAAAGCATCAATTCTACTGGTTTGGAGCTGTCCAACGCTGACCTCATTCGAAATTACTTGCTGATGAATGCAGACGATCAGGAGAAGTTGTACGAAAACTATTGGCTGTACATCGAAAAAACGCTCCGAAACAAAATGGATTACTCCAATTTGGATGCGTTCTTCATGCAGTATATCGTTTATAAGACCAGTAAGCCCGTAAATAGCAGACAGCTTTACAACAGTTTCGTGAAGCTGTTCAAGGACAGCGGTTATTCTCAGGAAAGCATTTTGAAGGAGCTGCGGTACTATGCCGAGATTTTCGGAGCCTTTGTTTACGGCAGTGACAAGTATTCTGATCGTATCAACAAACTGCTGTACCGTTTGCGTGTGTTAAATCAGACTACTTGTTATCCCTTCTTGTTGCACGTATTTGACGACTATCATCAGGGAGTCATTGCTGAAGAAAGCGTAGAAAAGATTCTGCAATTTATCCTTGCATACCTGTTTCGCAGAATGGTTTGCGGCGTTCCTTCCAACACCCTGCGTGGATTGTTTACTTATCTGTACAACCGTATTTTCAAGGTGGCATCCAACAAGCAAAAGTATTATGAAACGCTCAACAAATTCCTGTTTACGGTTTCTTCAAAAGATGTCATCCCTTCTGCGGCAGAATTCGAGAGAGCATTGCAAAAAGCAAATATCTATGGCAACAACGCCCTATGTCGTTTCCTACTGTTGGATATTGAAAACGGTGACGGCAAAGAAATCCTGCAAGCCGAAAACCTTACCATCGAACATATTATGCCTCAGACATTGAGTGCGGATTGGAGCCATATCCGCCCCGAAGAACACGAAGAATACCTCCACACGCTCGGCAATCTTTCCGTTACCGGATATAATTCCGAGCTGTCAAACAAGAGCTTTGCCGAAAAGCAGGAAATCATCCGTGAAAATTCGAAAGCGGTTGTTTTGAATAGCGATGTTTTGGATAAAGAGAGCTGGAGCGTTGCAGATATTCAAGCCAGAGCAAAGCGTCTTGCGGGAATTGTACTTGCAAGATACAAAATTGACCGTGTTCTTGATGATTCAATCGAATTTGAATACATAGAAACATTGACTCTCGACAGCTATGATGAAGTTACCGGAAAGAAGCTTGTCTCCTTTAAGCTGTTTGGTGAAACATATCGACAAAACAAATATGCTCTTATGCTGCTGGATGTTATCAAATTGCTGGACAAGAAGATTCCCGGCAAGTTGCAGACATTGGCAGAAAACAATTATTCATTCAACTCTACAAAGCGCAAACATGTGCATTTGAATCTTGATGGATCGGGTATGCGCTGGCCGTGGAAAGTGACTGATGGGATCTATTTGGAAGCCAATCTGTCGGCATGGTCTTGCATCCGATTTATCGAAAACCTGTTGGCCGAATTCGGTTTTGAGAAAGACCAATTCTCTTTCAACATTGTTGCAGAAGAACCGAGCGAGACCGACGAGGACGAAGAATAAATTTAGGGAGGTGCCGCAATGGAACAGACTTATCTTCCCGGTAAAATCCGTGACCGCATACAGGACTTGATGAAATCCAACAAAGTCACGCAGGCCGAGCTTGCTACCCGTATCGGATGTTCGGAAAGTATGCT
>CALXSV010000138.1 GCA_944391235.1 uncultured Clostridia bacterium
CGCAATAGACTGAAAGAGGATGTTATAAATAATGAAGATATCAAGCAAAGCTCCGCATGAATTAAGCGAAGAATACTATCAGTTTGTTGATGCTTTTACGCAGACGGACTTTGAGGACGAAAAAATCCTCGGAAAGTTTTATACTGACTCTGACATAGCGGCAAGCATGATGCGGGTGTTAAGTCAGTATTATGTGTACGACACCTTTTCCTCGGAATTGCGCATTATCGATCCGTTTTGTGGAGATGGAAGGCTGATTATTTCTTTGCTTTGCAGAAATCAAAGTAAACCAGGTTAGCGCAGCCAACTTCGGAGTTCCGCAACGGAGAGATCGTGTAATAATCATTGGCGGGGATGCTGATCTTGTTCAAGGCTTTAGCATGAAGGAAATATCATGCGTTCCCAAGGATGGACAATTATCGCTTCTCCCATCTGTTATAGGTGTCGAAGATGCAATTGGCGATTTGCCGCCGCTTCAACCGGGAGAAGATGGAAGCCAATACAATTATCGTTTTCCTGCTGCAAATCTTTATCAAAAATTTATGCGCGGAGAAATAACTGCAGGCGAATACCTTGACAGCTATCTCTGATAAAATAAGCCGACCACCTACGGAACAACAGATGGTCGGCTATTTTTTATTCGTCAGCAGTTTCTCTTGAATATCGAGGATCATCCCAATTGGAGGATAGTTCTTGAGCGACTAACTCCATAATCTGTTTGAGCAGTTCCTTAACATCAATAAATTCTTGTGTGCGCTTAAGTGCGGTATAATCTACAGAAGATAAAAACGCCTCGATTTCTGCATCAATGCGCTCTTCATCGGAAAGCGCTGCAATAAGAGAGGCATTCAGCTTTTTCATGTTGCTGTTGATATTAGACAGAATGATGAACGCCTGCTTTTTCAGAGCCTCAATCTTTGCATTAGTGTATGTGTAACAATTGCGGTTTTCCTTCTTTGCACACTCGGAAAGCGAAGAAAAAGCGACTCGTATTTTTCTTGTTTTCTGAATATTGACATATCTCAAGGTGCTTGCTTTCTGCGAAAAATCCACAGTTACAATCTGGTGACTGATTTTTGTCGTTCCAGGAATGATGTCATAGTCATAGTCGGCATACTCCAAATTGAGGAGTGTAAAGAGAAAAAGGAATTCATTTCTGTCGATAAAATCAGCCAAAAGCATCATCGCAACATTGCGATTATCGCGCATTACACGGCTGAGTCTTAGGGCGGATTCCTTGTCAGTTACCTTACCTTTGCACTTTTGCCAAATTGGGTCTGCGTACCAGGTTGCAACAGTTTCTCCGCCTTTTTCAACCTCAATCAGATGGAGAACATCCGTATAATACATCCTGTTATTCTTTGCACTGTTACACGGCCTACAAAGAAACTGAAACTCTGGTCTATGACAGAAGCCAAGTGATATCGGACCGATATGATCTGCACTGCATGGGCGAGGATGGTGTCCACCGTTTTCTTCGTTGGCGCAATGCTCTTTTTTCATGCTGGGATTAGAGTTTATAAAGCCCATCAGCTTGTTGGCTGTGATCCAGTTGCCGTCACTCCAGTTTTCAAAAGCTCTTCTGTCGGTAGAATATGATGCGAGATTTTCCTTTGATCGGCCTTTGTCTGCGGTAGAGCGACAGCAACGGTTAAATGTATGGAAACCGTCAAGTCGATCAGGAGCATTGGACATCGCACCAGGACTACTCCAATTTGGAACTATGCAGTCTGGATGCAAACAGCTCCTACGACTTTCATCTACAGATCCAAGACAAGCTCTATTCCTTGAGCAGTCTGGATCTGTATTTTACTGTTCCGCAGGGTACGCCCCTCATTGCGCTTCGCAAAAAGAAAGTCGGCAACAACACGCCGGACCCGCAGGCCACGCTGGATGTGGACGGCAGCATCCACATGAACGGCGTCAATGTCCACGGCAAAATGGGCAGAGTGGACGGCTCGACCACCGACCTCAACAATGTAAAGACTCCCGGCTACTATTTTGCGTATTCCGCTTCCACGGAAAAGTACTTTCCGACCACCACAATCGGTATGCTGGAGGTCTTTCTGCCGGAGAGCTACTTCATTCAGCAGCGATACACCGTCTATGATGGCTCAAGGATGTATATTCGGGGAAACTATGGCGGCACATGGTCATCTTGGCACACGGTGTCTCTGGCCAAGGTAACGTAACAATATCTCTATTTCTCGGAATCAAGGTGCTCTGCGGAGTGCCTTTTTTCATACACAAATTCAACATTCAAAGGAGGACAAACAACATGAAAGAATTCTGGACGACCATTCAGGTGGTGTTCGCCGGAATCGGCGGCTGGCTGGGATGGTTCTTGGGAGGATGTGACGGCTTGCTTTATGCGCTTCTGGCTTTCGTAGTCATCGACTACATCACCGGCATCATGTGCGCCGTGGTGGACAAGAAGCTGTCCAGCGAAGTCGGCTTCAAGGGCATTTTCAAAAAGGTGCTAATCTTCGCCCTGGTCGGCATCGGGCATATTCTCGACACCCGCGTCATCGGCAGCGGCTCGGTGATGCGTACTGCCGTCATTTTCTTCTACCTATCGAACGAGGGCGTGTCCCTGTTGGAAAACGCCGTATACCTGGGACTGCCCATCCCGCAGAAGCTGAAATCCGTGCTGGAGCAGCTTCATGACCGCAGTGAAAAGGAGGATGAATAATATGGCTTACACAAACAGTTCCCTGGTGTCCTACACCAAACTCAGCCCGAACCACTCCGGGCAGCGTACCCACAGCATTGACCGCATCACGCCTCACTGCGTGGTGGGTCAGTGCTCAGTTGAAACGCTCGGCAACATCTTCTTGCCGACCTCACGGCAGGCAAGCAGCAACTACGGCATTGGCGTGGACGGCAGGGTCGGAATGTATGTGGAGGAGAAAAACCGCTCTTGATGCTCTTCCTCCAATGCTAATGACCAGAGAGCCGTCACTATCGAGTGTGCCAGCGACAACACCGAGCCTTACGCTTTCAAAGATGTGGTGTACAAGAGACTCATCGAGCTTTGCACCGATATCTGCAGGCGCAACGGCAAAACCAAGCTGCTCTGGCTGGGCGATAAGGCCAAGACACTCAACTACACGCCGAAATCCGACGAGATGGTTCTGACCGTTCACAGATGGTTTGCAAACAAATCCTGTCCGGGCAACTGGATGTATGCTCGTATGGGCGATCTGGCATCCAAGGTCACGGCAGCGCTCGGCAGCGAGGTGAAGCCGATCGAACCGACCAAGCCCACCGGAACAATTAAGGCCGGTGACCTCGTGACCATCACGGGCAGCACCTACTATGGCGGCAAATCCATCCCCGGCTGGGTGAAGAAGCTCCGCTGGTATGTGGTCGAGGTCAGCGGCGACCGTGCGGTCATTAACAAGGACGAAGGTCAATGAGGGCGAGGTGCCGCAGTATTATGTGGAACACAGCCATGAGCCGATTATTACGCCGGAAGAGTTCGACAAAGTTCAGACAGAGCTTGCGCGGCGCAAGCAGATCAGCCGCCAGTACAGCGGAAAGAGTATTTTTTCCTCCCGAATTATCTGTGGTGATTGCGGTTCATACTTCGGCTCAAAAGTCTGGCACTCGACCTCAAAATACCGCAGGGTTATCTGGCAGTGCAACGGCAAATTTAAGGGTGAGCACAAATGTGAGACGCCACACCTGGACGAGGAAACCATTAAAGCGCGGTTCGTGACCGCCCTTAACGCTATCATCGAAAGCAAAGACAACATCCTTGAGGATTGCCGATTGATGCAAGCCACGCTGACGGACTGCACAGGTATTGATG
>CALXSV010000139.1 GCA_944391235.1 uncultured Clostridia bacterium
CCTTAATCTTAATAACAACGCCTTCAAAAACCTGAATACGCTCGCGGGTGCCTTCAACAACCTTTACGTGTACCTGTACAGTATCACCGGGACGCAAAGCAGGCACGTCAGATTTAAGCTGTTCCGCTTCGATCTGATCAATAAGGTTAGCCATGGGTATTCCTCCTGTTTTTCGACAGCCGTTCATTCCCGAACCAGGGGATCGGCAGCGGACCGGCTCAAATATGCGCACAAAAGTGCCTTATTATAATAACACAGTTGTCATTTAGATGCAAGCCTTTTTTATAAGCTGCTTCTCCTGCGCATTTACCCAGGCAGCAGCCGGGGTGTTGCATTAAAGATTGAACTTTTCCCCATAGCCATAATGCTCAACAATATAATCCACATCCTTGTCGCCGCGGCCAGACAAGTTAACCAAAATAGAGCCGGGATTTCCCTCTCTAGCGACTTGAACGGCATAGGCCAGCGCATGCGCGCTTTCAATTGCCGGAATAATGCCTTCATAGCGGCAAAGCATAAAGTAAGCTTCCATGGCAGCCTCGTCATCTACTGCAACATAGTTGACCCGTCCCAAATCATGCAGCAAGGCATGCTCCGGACCTACGGCAGGATAATCCAGACCGCTGGCAATGGAATATACAGGCTGAGGCTGCCCTTGTTCATCCTGCAGCATATAGCTTTCAAAGCCATGCATCGTACCTTTGCTGCCATAGGTTATGCTGGCTGCATGATCCCCAATGGCGCTGCCGCGTCCCAGCGGCTCTACGCCGTAAATCTCCACAGGGTCGGCTACAAAAGGCAAAAACATGCCAATGCTATTGGATCCGCCGCCCACACAGGCGCAAACCTGATCCGGCAGATTGCCTGTCATCTCTAGGAACTGCTCACGTGCTTCAATACCTACCACCATTTGAAAATCACGCACCATCTGCGGAAAGGGATGCGGTCCCACTGCGGAGCCAATGCAGTAAATGGCTGTATCATACTCATTTAAATAAGCTTCAAAGGCAGCGTCTACCGCTTCTTTGAGCGTTTTCAGACCATGACGAACCGGGATAACGCGCGCACCCAGCATTTTCATGCGTGTAACGTTGGGGGCCTGCTTGGCAATATCCACCTCGCCCATGTAAATATCGCACTCCAGCCCAAAGAAAGCGGCTGCCGTAGCCAAAGCCACACCATGCTGTCCAGCACCAGTTTCGGCAATGATCTTCTTCTTGCCCATATATGTAGCCAGCAGGCCTTCGCCCATGCAATGGTTCAACTTATGCGCACCGGTATGATTTAAATCCTCGCGCTTTACATAAATTTGCGTTAGCCCCAGCTTATTGGAAAGCCGTTGGCAATGATAGACCGGAGTGGGACGCCCCTGAAACTCCTTACGAATACGGCGCAGCTCATTAATAAACTTTGCGCTGCGGGCAATGGTATTATAGGCAATATTGATTTCCTTAAAGGCAGCTTCCAGCTGCGGGGGCAAATGCGCGCCGCCGTACTGCCCATAGTACCCCTCCAGGCTGGGATATTCTTTCAGATAGTTATCAAACTCACGATACTTATTGGCCATTGTTCTACTCTCCTTTTTTATACGATCCTTTTTCTAATAAAAAAAGCCCCTTTGCTCTTTTCTGTGCAAGGGACCAACGGCTGCTTTGTTTTGCTCATGCCGCAAGCGGGCGTCACCAGTTGATGCGTCCGGAACAAGTCATATGAAGGGGGAACAGTTGAAAATGAGACATATATGGAATCATCCTTCTTCTACATTGCGGTTATTATATCAGGATTCGCCTTTAATAGCAAGCACTTTTTATCCCATGCCTGGTATTTTTCGTATTTTATGCTTGAAAAAGGCAGTATACTTGCGCTATAATTATAATGTTTTGAGGTTTTTACGCTTATTTAATTTTTCAATCAACTATATTTATAAAAAACTTTCTGGAGGGAAAAACATGACTCTGATCGAAACCATTCGTGCCAATGCTCGTTTGCAGGGCAAACACATTGTCCTGGCTGAAGGTACCGAAAAACGTACAGTTGCTGCCGCGGAGATTATTACCAAAGAAAAAATTGCGACCATTACCTTGCTTGGTCCTATTGATGAAATTAAAAAAGTAGCGGCGGAAAACAATGTGGATCTGACTGGCATCAACTTGGTTGACCCAGCCACCTCTCCCATGTTTGAAGATTTTGCAGCAACCTACTGTGAACTGCGCGCGAAAAAGGGCATGACCATGGAAAAAGCCCGTGAAATGATGCAGCGCCAGCTCTATTTCGGCGTCATGATGGTCTACAAAGATGTTTGTGACGGTATGGTTGCCGGCGCGCAGAACACGACCGGCGATGTTCTGCGTCCTGGTTTTGAAATCATCAAAACCAAACCGGGCATCTCTGCTGTATCCGGCGCGTTCATCATGATTACACCTACCACTCAGTACGGACAGGATGGGATTCTCGTCTTTGCTGATTGCGCAGTCAATCCTACACTCACCGCTGACCAGATGGCAGAAACCGCTTATTGCACAGCGCAGACTGCGCGCGATATCGCGGGTATTGCCGAGCCCAAGGTAGCAATGCTCAGCTTCTCCACCATGGGTAGCGCCAGCCACGAACTGGTTGACAAGGTTTCTGAAGCAACCCGTATTGCCAAAGAAAAATATCCGGATCTGCTGGTAGACGGCGAAATGCAGCTGGATGCCGCTATCGTGCCCTCTGTTGGCGCTTCCAAGGCTCCGGGCAGCCCGGTTGCAGGTAAAGCCAACGTACTGATCTTCCCCGGATTGGAAGCTGGTAATGCCTGCTACAAAGCAGTTCAGCGTTTTGCTGGTGCTGAAGCAATCGGTCCGGTTTTGCAGGGTATGAACAAACCGGTTAACGATTTGTCCCGCGGCTGCTCTATTGATGATATCGTCAATACCGTAGCCATGGTTTGCTGCCAGAAATAAGCCTTCCCACAAATCGTGGCAAGCCAAAACATAGAAGAAAAACAGACCAGCCAGGGCTGGTCTGTTTTTTTTATTATATTCGGTTGCCTTTCCCTACAAAGCGCTTGCTTATCTCTTTTTATCCAGAACAAAACGCAAGCCCTTAAAGATAAAGAAGAAAATGGCTGAGTTCAATCCTGCTTTAATCAGGTTAAAGGGAATGAGTGCAGTTAGCATTATGGAGCGTACAAAGTCCGTATCAACGCCAAAAAGAATGGGCGTGAAGAAGAAATTCATAGGTATCATCACCAGCGTCATGGCCAACGAGCCAACGATTAACCCTAGCAACAACCCCCAGGTCTTCTGTTTGCATGCTCTATAAATCAGGCCGGAAATAACAACCAGAGCACCAGTTGCTACAAAGTGCATAATCAAACCAATGATGCCATTGCCACCCAGCATAAAGGCTTGGATAATCGATACCACCAGCAGGATGCCCAGACCGGATACCGGCCCCAGCAAATAGGCGCCCAGCAGTATGGGAACATCTGCCATATCATATTCCAGCCAAGGTGCGGATGGAATAAGCGGAATTCGAATCAACAAAACCAATACAATAGACACTGCTGCCAGCATGGCCATCTGTACCATCCGTAAAGTCTTTTCTTTTTGCGTAAGTTTGCTTGCCTGCATGTTCCTCTCCTCTTCCGGCTCTCTCCGTAAAAAAATCCCCTGTCATAAGGATGACACGGGACGAATACACGCGCAACAAAAGCGTATTTTCTCATCTTCTTCCATCCGGACTATAACCGTCGGTTCAGGAATTGCACCTGATCGGCCTCTGCACAAGGCAAAAGGTTCGCGGACTCCGCACTACTGCGTCACCGCCGGTGGGGAATTACACCCCGCCCCGAAGACAGCCTATATGTTATTTTTACTATAAGGAGTATAGCACCGGTAGGCACGCTTGTCAATGTATTTCCTGTTCTTTATTGCGGAAAAACCGCGCATATAGTAAAATAAAGCAGACGATATTTCCTAATAACACTTTCCGAACAACAAACACGGAGTATTTCTATGCGCAAAATTTTTGTAGCCATTAGCAGTGCTTTGCTTTTTCTTCTTATCTTTTATCCGCAGACAGCAGTAGCCCTGCCCTCCTCTGCTGTTTCCTGTACGCTGCGTGCCGAGCTGATTGCATTTGAGCAAAGCAGGATCACCATTGCAGACGCGCAGGGCAATACCTACCAATTGCTGGCGCAAGATTGTCAGGTAAATGGCAAATGGGAGTTGGAAGCTGGCAGCACAGCTGTCATCCATTGCGCGGCACACGCTGGCTCTGTATATGCCTTAAGCCTGCGCATTGCCGCACCGCCGCCAGATGCGATACGGGCCATCAGTATTATGGATAAAATGACGCTACGGCAAAAAATTGCACAAATGCTTTTTGTTCGTTGTCCAATAGAGGACGAAACCGCCATGCTGGCGCAGCTGCAACCTGGCGGTGTAATTCTCTTTGGTGTGAATGTGGCCTCTGAAACAGTGGAATCCCTGAAGAACAAACTTCAGGCCATGCAGCAGACCGCAAAAATCCCCCTCTGCATTGGCATTGATGAGGAAGGCGGCGGGGTGTGCCGGATTAGCAGCTATGCACAGTACCGCGCATCCCGCTTTCCTTCTCCACAAGGTCTGTATGCGACTGGAGGCTGGGAGGCTATAGCCGCAGACACTAGAGAAAAGGCTGCGCTGCTGCTCTCCTTAGGAATTAACGTCAACTTTGCGCCCGTAGCAGATGTATCAACAAATGCCGCAGATTTTATCTATAACCGCACTCTAGGCCAGGATGCTGGACAAACAGCCAAATATGTGCAAGTAGTCATCGAGCAGATGGAGGCTTTGGGAATAGGCTCAGTACTAAAGCACTTTCCTGGCTATGGAAACAACGCGGATACACATCAGGCGATTGTTGTGGACAAGCGTAGTAAAGAGCACTTTTTTAACAGCGATTTCCTGCCCTTCTCCGCCGGAATTGCAGAAGGGGCAGACTTTGTCCTCATCAACCACAACATTGTCTCTGCCTTCGATGAAAACTATCCGGCCTCGCTTTCTCCGACCATTCATCAACTACTACGCAATGAACTGGGATTCCGCGGCCTGATTATTACTGATGATTTGGCTATGGGCGGAATCAGCTACTTTTGCGACAGCAAAGAAGCCGCTATATTGGCAGTTTTGGCTGGGAATGACATGCTACTGACCAGCGATGCAGAGGTACAGCTGGAAGCCATAGCCGACGCTGTGGAAAGCGGCCGTATCGCAGAAGAACAGATTGATAAAGCAGTGTTGCGCATACTGCGCTATAAAATCACCAGCGACCTGCTGTAGAACAGCAGGTCGCCTTTTATTTACATAAGCACAATTAGGCTTTGTTTTGTGCTTCTATCAAATTGCTGCCGCCATACATTTCCCGCAAACGGGGCTTTTCGATTTTGCCAGTAGGATTACGCGGCACTTCAGCAAAAATCACACAACGCGGGCGCTTATAGCGCGGGAGTTTGAGACAAAAGGTATCAATCTCCTCTTTGCTACAGGTATAACCATCCTTGAGCTCAATAATCGCAGCGGCAATCTCGCCCAAACGGTTATCCGGCAATCCAATCACCGCCACATCCTTAATCGCTGGATGCGCACTCAAAAAATCCTCAATCTGTACGGGATAGAGGTTTTCCCCACCGCTGATAATCACATCCTTTTTACGGTCGACCAAAAAGATAAAGCCATCTGCATCCTGCTGCGCCATATCTCCGGTCAATAGCCAGCCATCTTTAAGCACGGCACGGGTCGCAGCCTCATCATTATAGTAGCAGCTCATAACCCCAGGTCCTTTTACACACAGCTCGCCAACGCCGCCCTGCGGCACAGGTTGTCCCTTGTCATCGATAATCTTGACCTGCCAGCCATAGCCGGGTATACCAATCGCACCTACTTTATCGATATTCTCAATACCCAAGTGTACACAGCCTGGACCAATGGATTCGGAAAGCCCATAATTTGTATCATAATCATGAGATGGAAACCACTGCTTCCAGCGATGAATCAAGCTTTGCGGCACGGGCTGCGCACCAATATGCATCAACCGCCACTGCTCCAAATGATAATCTGCGGGATTCAGCTGCCCGCTCTCCAGCGCAGCCAGAATATCCTGCGCCCAAGGCACCAGCAGCCAGACAATTGTACATTTCTCTTCAGATACAGCTTTAAAAATATACTCTGGCTTGGTTCCCTTAAGCAATACTGCCTTGCCGCCGACCAAAAAGCTGCCAAACCAATGCATTTTAGCCCCGGTGTGATACAGAGGCGGAATGCAGAGGAATACATCATCATGGGTTTGGTGATGATGCGCCTGCTCTACGCGACAGGCATGTAGAAGACTTTCGTGATTATGTAAAATCGCCTTAGGAAAACCAGTGGTACCGGATGAAAAATAAATAGCTGCATCATCCTCCAAAGAAAGCGCAATTCCCGGAGACAGGCTGGAGCAATCTGCAGTCAGCTCCGGATAGTGCTCGGCAAAGCTGGGGCAACGACCATCGCCTGCATAAATCAGCAGACGGTTATGAATGATGGAATCTGCGATTTCCTCCACGCGGCCGATAAACTCCAAACCAAAAACCAACACATCTACTTCAGCTAAATTCAGGCAGTACTCTATTTCATCGGAGGAATAGCGAAAGTTGAGCGGCACAGCAATGGCACCGGTTTTGAGAACACCAAAATAGATGGGGAGCCACTCCAGACAATTCATCAATAAAATAGCCACCTTATCGCCTTTTTTTATCCCGCGGGAGAGCAGCAAGTTGGCAAAGCGGTTAGCCTTTTCGTCCATTACACCCCAGGTAATTTCACGACGGTAAATCCGGCTAGGGGTAGGCTCCATCAGATCATACTCGCGCCAGGTAACGCGGCGGGTATCTTCCCGTTCCGGATTTAACTCCACCAAGGCTACTTCATTCCCATATTTTCTATGGTTTTCCTCCAGAATCTGTGTGATTGTCATTGAGACATCCTCCTAATATAATTTGCTGCCAAATGCTATAATATAAATAAAAAAACCACAGCCCAGGCTGCGGTAGTGCGGCATTTATGTATTGCCCTGCTCTATACAGCCATAAGCGAAGAAACCACGCTATAATAGGCGTAGCTGAAATAATAGCTATAGGCATTGATGGTAGCAGGATTAAACATAGCAAACCTCAACTGTATGATTATACCCTGTATCATAACATAAGAACCAGCAGTTGTAAAGCTCTTTCTTCCATAGCCCTGGTATTTTGCCAAGCGCAGAGGCATGACTTATCTCATGCCTCTGCCGGTAAAATATGCTTTACTTCAATAAATCACGCGCAACATCCAACAATAAATCACCCTGATAGTCCTCTATTTTGCCACTATCAGCCAGCGCGGTTAAGGCAGGATCTATGGGCAGACGGGCCAACAGCTTAAGACCATGCGCTTTAGCTACCTCGTCCACATGGCTTTGGCCAAATATTTGATGTGTAGC
>CALXSV010000140.1 GCA_944391235.1 uncultured Clostridia bacterium
CGCTGCGGTGCTCTGCTACACCAGGGCTAACGGAAAAACCTAGCTGCTGCATTAAGGATGCAGTAAATATGGCGCCTAACAGCGATTCTGCCACAATTTGTGGCGATAAATACAGCGCCTGATAAAATAGACGGTTATCAATTAGGGAGGAGCCCAGCTCCCGACCGGCACCTGGTACAGTAAGCTTAACCGCAGCTCGTTCCACCAGCTCCTGCCGTCCGCAGACATATCCCCCACCTGGCGCAATACCAGCTCCAGGGTTTTTAATTAGGGAGCCAGCCATTAAATCTACGCCATACTGTGTTGGCTCCTCTTTTTCCACAAATTCTCCATAGCAGTTACCTACAAAGACAAGGATATCTGGCCCCTGCGCTTTGACACCGGCACCGATAGCGGCTATTTCTGCTACAGGCATGCTGTGCCGCATACTATACCCGCGAGAGCGCTGTATGGCCACGATTCTAGTAGCCGGGCTTAAAGCAGCCAGCACACTGGAAATATCTGGCTGTGCAGCTGTAAAATCATAATCCACAATGCGGCAGGAAATGCCCATTTCCCGCATGCTGCCAGGCCCAGCCTCCTTAAGGCCAATCACCGTTTGCATGGTATCATAGGGCAGGCCAATATACAGCAATTCATCACCAGGTAACAGGTTACCAAATAGAGCCAGAGCAATAGCATGGCTGCCAGAAACAATTTGCTGGCGCATCAGGGCTGCCTCGCAGCCAAAAATCCGTGCCGTCAGACTTTCCAGCTTATCGCGCCCTGCATCATTGTAGCCATATCCCGTGCTTGGAGCAAAATGCGTGGTAGAAATCTGCTCTGCCCGAAAGGCCTCCAGCACACGTAAAAAATTGGCCTCACAGGTTTCTTCTATGGCAGGTACATGTTTATTCATCTCCTGCCGCGCCAGGGCAATGGCTTGCTCAAGTTTCAGCATAAATCCTCCTCTCAGATAAAAGCGTGCCGGAGAAAAGCTCACGGCACGCTACAATACAAATAAGATTATAAATATGTAGCAAATTATTCAGCAGCGATGGTCTGTGCATTTCTAAAGTCAATGGCTCCCGTATAGATGGCTTTGCCGATAATCAGCCCAGCGGCTCCTAGCTTTTTAAGCAGGCGAATGGTATCATAATTATTTACCCCACCGGCAATTAGAACCTTCATGCCGCTGGTGGAAATAATCTGCTCAATACCCTCGATGTTAGGCCCTTTCATCATACCAGAACGGCGCAAATCCGTATAGGCAATCTGCTTCATGCCCATGTCACGCATTTCTGCAACCATGTTCAGTACGCTGGTAGATACGGCTGTAGCAAAGCCTTCAATCGTTACCATACCATCGCGGCCATCCACACCAGCAATAACCCGGTCGCCATACTGCTCAAAAAGCTGCTGCGTAATCGCCTTATTGCGCAGAATGGAGGCACGCAGCATAACCCGCTCCACCCCCATGGAGATTAGGGTATCTACCTGCTCCTTAGTGCGTACGCCGCCGGAGTACTCAATTTTTAAGCCCGGCAGTTCCGACATTTCCTGAATCAGACGCATATTGCACAGCCGACCGGAAAAAGAGCCGTCCAAATCGGTTACATGTATCCATTGCGCACCTAGCTCGCGGAAAATAATGGCCTGCTCAACAGGGTCCTCTGAGTTTACAATTCGCGTTAGCGTATCGACACCGGGAACCAAAGCGCTTCTTCCATCGCGTATATCTACAGCAGGGATGATCTGCATCGTTTACTCGTTCTCCTTTCCTTCCTTGGCTTTCAGACGATCTATAATCATCCGGTATCCATCAGAACCATAGAATAATTCCTTTTTGACCCGGCTGATTGTGGCAGTGGAGGCACCTGTGCGCGTAGAGATATCTGTATAGGTTTCATTTTCATAGAGCAACTTTGCTACCTGAAAGCGCTGCGCCATAGATTTTAGCTCTGGTACGGTTGCCAAATCATGAAAAAAGCTATAACACTCCTCTACTGTTTGCAACTGTAGAATGCCCTCAAACAGTTCGTCAATGCTACTGTTATTTATTTGTGCCATAATACGTATCCTTTGCTATATAATACTTGTAATAATGCAATACTTTATTACTTTAATTATATAGTATGCTCAATCCTGGTTCAAGGCTTTTCCGCCTTGTTTTGCAAAATTTTTATCATTTCTGCGTATATTTTCCCAGGCAATGCTGGCGGCGGCAATCACACCTACACAGCAGGTCATCATCATCAGTAAAATACCAATAAATTCTACATTTGATAAACCAATACCAAACTCAACCATTTTCAGCGCACGCAGTAAGGGAAAATCATTGATGCGGATTAAGTCGCCGAGCAGCAACACACTGCGTAAGGATTGGACAAGATAATAAACAGAAGACACAACAATACCCCGGCGTACGCCCTGTTTGGCTTCGTCGATATTGGCATTTATCATTTGCAGATAAATAAGCAGCGGCAAGGGCAGTAAAAGAACCAACAGATCCAGCACAGCGTATTCTACGATCCGCGGTGCCAGAGAGGAAACAGGAAAGCTTCCGGTCAGGCGTGATACGGACATTTGCGGAATCAACAGCAGGGAGTCGAGGATGAACACGACCAGCAGCATCACGGTAATCAATACGGACAGCCGGGCAACTGCTGCTTTGCCACGTGAAGCGCCGTAAATAGCTAGTGCAGTTAGCGCCCCGGCGAAAAGGAAAACAGAATAAGCGGATAAGGACCAGGCTACCCACATTTTTGCCGCAATAAAAGCAATCAATAAAGCG
>CALXSV010000141.1 GCA_944391235.1 uncultured Clostridia bacterium
TTTTCAATTGCAGATCAATGCGCAGGAGGCCGCTGTGGTACGACGCATTTTCCAGCTCTATGTTCAGCAGGAATTAGGGGCAAACCGCATTGCCATGTTGTTGAACAGCGAGGGCATAAGCACCCGACGCGGCGCCAACTGGACGCAAACCAGTATCCAGCGGGTTTTAAGCAACCAGATTTATATTGGCCGCATCATCAATGGCAAAGAGGAGGTCGTAGATTTTCTAACTGGCCGCCGCCGCCACCGCGAGGAGCAGGAATGGATCATTGTGGAGCGCCCGGAGCTGGCCATTGTTGATGCAGATAGCTTTGCTGCAGCACAGCGCCTGTCCGCGCAGCGCAGAGAAGCCTTTAGCGGCAGCGGACAACGCAGCGGTGGAAAATATCCCTTTACCCGCCTAATTAAATGCCAGCATTGCGGCTGCTCCTTTCGCCGTATTCAGCGCAGCTATGTCAACACCTATACCCGTTGGGTGTGCTCCGGTCGCAACGCCGCCGGCACGGCGGCCTGTCCCAACCGCAGCAGCATTGAGCAAAATCAACTGCTAAAAGCCATTCTAAGCTATATGCTTGCGCCGCAGGCAGAGCGGCAGATACTGGTAAGTGTGGGCGATCGCTTTCAACAACTATCCCATGCGGCTGAGAAAAAAGGTAGCGGAGAGAAACAGTTGACTGCGGAGCTGGAGCGGCAACAACATCGCAAACAAAAATACTTACATATGTTCGAAATGGACGTTATTGACGCCCAGGAGCTACAGCGGCATACAGCGCCTCTGAACCAGGAAATCAAGCGTCTTGACCAGCAAATACAGGCGATTCGTAGCAGCATGAGTAGCCCAGAGCAACGCTGGGAAAGTGTACAGGCACAGCTCCCGGATTTGCTAAGCATGCTCAGCTATCCACAACTGGGACACGAGGTATTGTCGCATCTCATAGACAAGATAGAAAGCCAGGCAGACGGCAGAGTAGACGTCTATTTTAAGACACTGCCCGCCTCTTCATAACCTTGGCAAAAGCATAAGTAGACAAGGCAAAGGCAGGACAAGCTGTTTTCACAAGTAGCTGTTCTGCCTTTTTTCTGTGCAACTATAACAAATGCTGTACCCTGAGTCAGCTGTTCAGCCGGCTAACCCAACTTTTAAGGCTTTAAGGGAATGTCACGTGCGGAGCAATAGCGGCAAACGATCGTTCTTTTAGATCGCAACCGTACATAAAGACGTTACGGAGCGCTTGCCAGAGCTCAACGAGAACACTGCTGCACAAGTACGCGATATACTGGATAACAACAAATCAGAACGGCACCTGCGCGGTGGCGAAGCAACACGGCAAAAATACCGCAACATGCGGCAGGAGCGTCACGGCTCCTAAAAACAGGCAAACCCGCTGCCCATGCAGCGGGTTTGTTCTTTTACTTATTTGAGTTTACCGGCAGCCTATGCCTGAAGCTCGTCATGCAGCAGAGCGCCTAAACGGCGCAGCGCCTCGCGAATCTGCTCTGGCGCAGAGAAGGAATAATTAAGACGCATATAGCGCTTACCTGACTCTGCATCCAGACAAAAGGGCGCACCAGGCACAAAGGCCACCTTGGCCTGTACCGCCTTGTTGAGAAGCGCTGTGGTATCGCTGCCCGGCGGCAGCTCTACCCACAGGAACAGCCCACCCTGCGGTATGGTATACCGGCAGGAAGCAGGAAAATACGTGTCCAGACAGGACAGCATCACATCGCGGCGCTCCTTGTACATGGCGCTGATGCGCTGCAAGTGCGCGGGCAACAAACCGCGGTTGAGGAATTCCGCGCATACGGCCTGTGCCAAATTATCGGTATGCGTATCCATACCCTGCTTAAAGACCTCCAGCGTGGAGATAATCTCAGCTGTGCCCACAGCAGCGCCTACGCGTAGGCCAGGTGCGATAATTTTAGAAAAGCTGTTCATCATAATCACCCGACCGCTGGCATCAAAATATTTAATAGGCGGAAGCGCTTCACCCTCCAGACGAACATCCCCATACGGGTCGTCCTCTATGACAATAAAATCATACTCTGCCGCCAGCTGTGCAATAGCCTGCCGCCGCTCCAATGGGATGGTTCGACCGGTTGGATTCTGAAAAGTGGGAATGGTATATAGCAGCTTGGGATGATACTGTTGCACCTTAGCCGCCAAGTCATCTATACACATGCCCTGATCATCCATATCCACCGCCACGATTTGCGCACCAAACTTACGCAAAACATTTAGCGTATTCAAAAAGGTAGCGCTCTCCACCAAAACTACATCGCCTTCGTTAAGAAAGGCATCGCACACCAGGTGAATGCCCTGGGTGCTACCAGTGGTAATGATGACATTTTCCGCAGCCGCAGAAATACCCTTGGGCTGCAACAAATGCTGAATATAGGCCTCACGCAGGGGCTGCCAGCCCGTTGTTATGCCATACTGCAAAAGCGCGGAGCCCTGAGTGGCTAACAAATCATCGATGATAGTACGAATCTCCGCCAGGGGAAAGCTCTCATCAGCCGGACTACCACCGCTCAGCGGAATGATTTCCGGATCAGCCATCAGCTTAAATAATTCACGAATCGCACTGGCCTGAAACCGCTGCGAGCGCTGTGAAAATTCTACCATTGTATTCCAACCTCCTTCTTACGCAGAAGCCTTGGCACCTGCCCAACCCTACTGTAAAACGATCTCCTGCTGCTGCGGTACCGTATCGGTATCAACCGTGCTGTCCGACTCGCCATTGAGAGTCAGCGCATCATCCGACAAACCGCTCATATCCGTAAGGCCGCTGGTATTGGTGCTGCCAAAAGCAGCGTTCAACTGCTCCAGATAGTTTTGCAGTTGCTGCAAATATTCGCCATAGGCGCTCCAGTCTCCGTTTTGCTGGGCCTGCGTAGCCTGATTAAAGGCTTCCATCGCCTTGTTAGCCAGCTCCTGCTGCGTCCAGTTCTCACTGTCCACGCCCGTATCATCATCCGGCGTATCCGGTATGACGCCACCGGCCGCACCACCGGTAATCGCTGCGGAAGCGCCATTGCCAAACATCTTCTCCAAACACAAAGCCAGCGTATCTGCATAGGCAATTTTTTCGTTGTAGTAAATAATTACCTTTTTCACCTCTGGAATGGAGGAGGTAGCGCTTTCCAGATAAACCGGTTCTACATACATCAAGCTACCGGCAATTGGAATAACGAACAGATTGCCGCGGGTATAGTTGGAGCCAGAGGAGGACCACAGCGTGAAGTCCTGCGCAATCTCCGGATCCTGATCGATCTGCGCCTCAATCTGCTGCGGACCATAGATTAGACGGTCGCGCGGGAACTGATATAGCACCAGCTCTCCATAGTGCTCGCCGTCATTGCGCGCCACCAGCAGCGCAGTCATATTATTTTTACCGCTGGGCGTATAAGGAATGGAATTGATAAATTCCGCCTCTGTCTCACCCGGCAGCTTCATAATATAATAGGTAGGCGTCATTACAATCTGCGTTACGCCATAGGTTTCCGTGGCAATGGCCCAGCCATCCTCGTTCTGATAGAAGGCGTCGACATTTTCCATATGGTATTTGGCGTATACATTCGCCTGAATCGAGAACATGGTATTGGGATAACGGATATGCGCCTGCAGGCTCTCCGGCATGTCATCCAGATTATGGAAGAGATCGGGATAAATTTTCTGCAACGTGGCGGCCAGCGGGTCATCCTCATCTACCACATAAAACAGCGTATCGCCGTTGTAGGCGTCCACAACCACCTTAACGGAATTGCGGATATAATTGATGCCTGTAGAATCAAAGGGCTCGGAATAGGGGTAGTAGCGGCTGGTGGTATAGGCGTCAAACATCCAGTACAGCCGGCCATCTGCCACCACCATGTAGGGGTCGCTGTCAAAGGCCAGGAAAGGCGCAATCTTTTTCACGCGGTCCTCAATCTGACGATTGATAATGATGCGGCTATCCTTGTTTATATTGGAAGAAACCAGAATCTTCATGCTGTCTTCACGGATGGCAAAAAGAATACGGTTCAGCAAATTGAGACGAATGCCTGCATTGCCCTCATACTCGCAGTAGACATTGCCCGTATCCGCCGGGTAATCAAATTCCGGCTCATCGGTATTGACAATCACATACCCCTCTGTGCTTTCACCAAAATAAATTTCCGGCCGCTCAATAACGATTTCCTCCGCACTGGAGACAGGCGGAATGGAATCAACGAGCAGGGCGGGCTGACCGGATTCGGTTACCGAGTCCACGCGGGACAACGTAATTCCATAGCCGTGCGTATATTTCAGATGGCGCGACATCCAGGTATCGTTGATGGTGCTTTCGTCAATCTCACGCGCGGCCAGGAAGGTCTGCGTGTATTCGCCATTGATAAAGTAGCGGTCCACATCCACATCATTAAAATGATAATACAAACGAATGGACTGTGTTTGATTGTAAAACTTCAGCGCAGGCTGATAATCGTTAATGCGGATGTTAGAGATGGTCTCCGAATTATCCAGCAAATCCTGCACGCTGAGATTATACTGCACATCATAGTCCTCAATGACAATATCCTGCAAATCATAGGCATAACGGGTAAACTGAATATTGTTTTCCAGGTACTGGCGCTCCTTGCTCAGCTCGTCCGGAGAGACGATCAGCGACTGTACCCCGGCAGTGGCCAGGCCACCGGCAATTTGCAGCACAATCAGTAGCACCGGTACGGAAAGTACCATTTTCCAACTGCGTTTGTTAAAGCCGCGCAGGAAAGTATAAACGCCAATCAGGGATAAGGCAATCAGCAGGCGGTATACCCACAAAGTGACATTAATATCTGCATAGCCTGCGCCATAGACAACGCCCACGCTGTCCGTATACAAAAGCGTGAACTGCTTGAGGAAGAAGTGCAGCGCTAGCATAAGGAAAAAGATAACGCCAAGAATCTTCAGCTCGCGTGAGGCCATGGCAAAAAGGCGACTGGCATTATCGCGGTTAACAGGTCCGCTGTTCTGCGCCTTATCCTTTTGCGCATATTCCATACGCCGCTGATTGCGCTCATTCATCTTACGGGCATAGTAAAAGAATTTGCCCGCCATATCCTGCGGCTCGGCCTCCTCTTCTTCCGCCTTTTCCTTCTCAAAGTTATCATAGCTTGTGCCGCTGGCCTCGTTGCTCATAAAGCTGGGACGACGCATGGAAAGCATAACCGCATAGTACAGCACATTAACCACAGCAAAACCAAGCACAATATAGATGAGAAGATTGTTGCAGCGCGTGAGAAAGTCCAGCTTGAATACGTAAAAGCTCACATCACGGCCGAAGACAGGGTCGGTAATGCCAAAATCTGTGCTGTTGATAAATTCCAGGATCTGATACCACAGGCGGTCGGCAATGAGAATGGCGGAAAACAGACCAAACACGCCGCTCAGCACATTGGTAACCAGATTAATCCGCTTTTCTGGTATGCTTAAATCACATGCGCCCACATTGCGATAGTATTTCAGCTTAAAGCGGCGCAGGTACAAGCGGCAAATAAAGGTAATCAGAATAAAGGCTGGAATGCCAAATTCCAACTGCGTAACCAGCTGTTTCAGGAACACGCTAATGTAACCAAGCTCCTTAAACCACAGCAGATCGGTGAAAAATTCTACCAGAGCCAGCAACAGGACCAAAACCACAACCACGGCTGCCAGCACCAGGTATCTCTTCTTGACTTTGCGTTTATTCATAGCCTTTCCTTTCTGTAAAAATACTAATAATAGCTATTCTTATCAGTATACCACGTTATGGATAAATTTAGCAACTATATACGCAAATCCTTATCCCGCCTTCCTATCCGAACAGCGTCCCAGAGGCCAAGCGCTGTCACAGGAGCAGACAGTACCGCAGAGAAAGTGTGAAGAAAACAACAAAAGGGACGCTTTTGAAAAGCGTCCCTTTTGTTGTTTTTTCGTCTATATTCAAGCCAGGCAAATGGATTACATGCCGTAATCTGCCGGGGAGGGAGCAGCCGGAGCGCCAGCTTTGGGCGGCAGGTCAGCAACCAGGGTTTCGGTCGTGAGCAGCAAAGCGGCAATGCTGGATGCGTTCTGCAAAGCGGAACGGGTAACCTTGGTCGGGTCAACAATACCAGCGTCAATCATGTTTTCATAGACTTCGGTAGCAGCGTTAAAGCCGATGCCTTTGGGCATGGATTTAACTTTCTCTACCACAACAGCGCCTTCAACGCCCGCATTGTTGGCAATCTGTTTTACCGGTTCTTCCAGAGCCTTTTTGATGATGTTGATACCGGTCTGCACATCGCCCTCTGCGCTCAGCGCCTCAACAGCGGGGATGGTTTCCAGCAGGGCCAAACCGCCACCAGAAACGATGCCCTCTTCAACTGCGGCGCGAGTAGCGGAAAGCGCATCCTCATAACGCAGTTTCTTTTCCTTCATCTCCGTCTCTGTTGCAGCGCCCACTTTGATAACTGCAACACCGCCGGCGAGTTTGGCAACGCGTTCCTGGAATTTTTCACGGTCAAATTCGGAGGTAGACATTTCATACTGACGGCGAATCTGTGCGATACGGTTTTCAATGGCATCTTTCGCGCCGTTGCCGTCGATAATGGTGGTAGCGTCTTTGGTGATCTTGACCTGACGTGCGCCGCCCAGCATATCAATGGTGACATTCTCAAGTTTAATACCGATTTCCTCGCTCAGCACGGTACCGCCGGTCAGGATAGCAATATCTTCCAGCATGGCTTTACGGCGATCGCCAAAACCAGGAGCTTTTACGCCTACGCAGGTAAAGGTGCCGCGCAGCTTGTTGAGAATCAGGGTGGCCTGCGCTTCGCCTTCGATATCCTCAGCAATGATCAGCATCTGCTTGCCAGCCTGAACAGCTTTTTCCAATACCGGCAGGATTTCTGCAATAGCGGTAATCTTCTTATCGGTGATGAAAATCAGCGGGTTATCCAGAACTGCTTCCATCTTATCTGTATCTGTAACCATATAAGGAGAGAGGTAGCCGCGGTCAAACTGCATGCCTTCTACCACTTCCGAGCTGGTTTCAAAGCCCTGGCTCTGCTCCACGGTGATAACGCCGTCGTTGCCAACTTTTTCCATGGCATCGGCAATCACAGTACCGATTTCCGCATCATTGGCGGAGATGGTGGCAACCTGGAGAATATCATTTTTGCCTTTAATCTGCTGGGCATTTTTCTTCAGCTCTTCCACAGCAGCGGCAGTAGCCATTTCAATACCTTTTTTCAGAACCATCGGATTGGCTCCAGCAGCTACGTTTTTCAGACCCTCGCGAATAATGGCCTGTGCCAGCAGGGTAGCGGTGGTGGTGCCGTCGCCGGCAACGTCATTGGTTTTAACGGAAACTTCCTTAACCAGCTGTGCGCCCATGTTTTCCAGCGGGTCTTCCAGCTCGATTTCGCGGGCGATGGTAACGCCGTCGTTGGTGATCAGCGGAGAGCTAAATTTCTTTTCCAGAACAACATTGCGGCCTTTGGGGCCCATGGTAATTTTAACAGCATCAGCCAGTGCGTTTACGCCGCGTTCCAGAGCGTAACGGGCATCGGCGTCGAATACGATTTGTTTAGCCATAATAGATAAAACCTCCTGATTTTATTGGTTGAATTTCGCTATAAGCTTACGTGTCAGATTAGTCTTCAATGATAGCCAGAACATCGCGTTCCGCATTCAAAATCACGTAAACATCATCATTTTCTTTCAATTCCGTACCAGCAAACTTGGCATACAGAACTTTATCGCCAACCTTAACCGGCATCGGTGCAGTGGTGCCATCCTCTTTCACGCGGCCGTCACCAGCAGCAATAACCGTACCCTGCTGCGGTTTTTCCTTCGCCGTATCCGGCAGCACAATACCGCCGACAGTAACCTGCTCTGCAACAATCGGTTTCACAACGACACGGTCGCCCAAGGGTTTAATATTCATCAATACTTCCTCCTTATAAAGATGTGTAAGAATTAACGCTTGTTATACAACCTGTTAGCACTCACTCAAACCGAGTGCTAATTGCTATGTATCTATAATAATCAAAAATGGTCAAATTTGTCAATACCCAATTTGAAATTTTTTCATATATTTTTTTGCATAACACAATTTTATCACCCACACAGCCGCCAATAGCCACACTGGCTCCGTACAGCATAAGCTGTCAGTACCAACCAAGCTCCCGAGCAACAAATTCCACAGCCTGAGTATTCCAGCGCTTTGCCGTGCGCTCGCTGACCTCCAGACGCACGGAAGCGCCCAGCAGCGAATGAGAGCCGCGGAAGTACACCAGCTCCAGCAAAGCCCGGCGCTTAGCGTCAATACGTCGCTCCGTACGCAGGCTGTCCAACAGCTTGTCCACAGCGGCCACCTCCCTGCGCAGGCAGTTTAATCTTTTGCTATCCAGCCGCTGCGCTTTCATCATGGTGGGGTTGGAAATTCCTCCGCGCCGGTAGCGGTGGTCCCGCTCGCAGGGCTGTCCATAAATCACATCCTTTTCCAGCTGCGCAATCAGCAGCAAATTGGTTGTATAATTGTACAGCACCTCCTTTGCCTTCCGCCGCCAATTATAATCCGTCATATTTGCAGCCTCCCTTCATAAAATATATTTGTTTTTCTTTCCAGTCAGGCGAGAGCATTGCGAAGCGCCACCGCGTAGTCAGCGGACAAGCAGATCACCATATATCCACAGTAAGGCCGAAAACAAAGCTCGCCGCGCTGCTCCCCAAATACATATAATTCGAATAAGGTAAAAGCTACAGTAAAACCAGGAATACACGAACTCCTGCCTTTTTCGGGGCCAGAAAAAGGATAAGGAGGCAAAGCAGCGTTTGTCAGACGCAGGATTGAAACATATTTTTTACGGATTCCCCAGGAAACGAACATATGTTCGAACCCGTAGGCTTATTATAGAGGATGCACTGGCTCACGTCAAGCACGAATCTTGACGAAAAAACTTATTTTTACAGATAATTTAGCGAAAGTGCAGAAAAATATATTTTTTAGCCAGAAAAGCAACGTTTTTTCGTCTAGGCTTCCTTAATTACCACTGTTTTTTCCACCACGCTGTCTGCGCGCAGGTTTAAATCTGTCTAAAATGGATATTTTATTCCATAGAATGGTAGAAAAGCTCGTCTCTCCATGCTATAATCAGAGTAAGGATTCATTCGCTTGGCGCATTGGGCATAAACTAAAGCGAATACGTAGACAAAAAGATTAAAAATTTCAAAAAAGCAGCCAAAAGCTGCAACCATTATGCGCTTTGCAACGTCATCACAGTTGAAAGGAATTTTCTATGGATATCAATGATGCTTCCCAATCCAACAATCAGCGTCCGTATTACTATAGTTATGGCGACGGCAACAACTATCCCCCGCCGCCACCGCCTCCGCAATACGAAACCAACCGCAAAAAGCGTCCCATCTGGCCCTGGGTGCTGGGTGTAATTCTGCTTGTTTTCATTGGCCTTATCATCTGGGCCGCCACCACCCATCTGCCGGACGACGGCGAGTATTACGGCAACGAGGATACCATTGCCGTGCTGCATGTCAGCGGCACCATGAGCGTCAGCACGGAGCGCTATTCTCTGGATGAAGAAAGTTATGACCACAGCTACCTGATCAGCACCATCGAACAGCTGATTTATGACCCCTACAACTGCGGCCTGCTGCTCTACATTGACAGCGGCGGCGGTGAGGTACTGGCTGCCAGCGAGCTCAGCGAGGCCGTGGCTCAGTACAAAGAGCTTACCGGCCGTCCAGTTTACGCCTACGGCTACCAGTACGCGGCCAGCGGCGCCTACTGGTTGGCAGCGACGGCAGATGAAATCTGGCTGGACCGCTACTGCATTACCGGCAGCATTGGCGTCACCTATGGCACCATGCTGGATTTGAGCGGCCTTCTGGAAAAATACGGCATCAAAACCAATACCATTACCAGCGGCGCGCAAAAGAGCATGGGCAGCTCTCTGGAAGAAATGACGCCGGAAACCCGCGCCATCTACCAATCCATCATTGACGAGTATTACGGCTATTTTATCGACTGGATTGTCGAGCAGCGCGGCATGGATCGGCAAAGCCTGCTTACCCTGGCGGACGGCCGCATCTACTCTGCCAAGCAGGCGGTGGAAAACGGCCTGGCCGACCAGGTGGGCGATTATGAAAGCTGCCTGACCGCTCTGCTGGACGCCTGCGGTGGCCACGATATCTACGTGCGGCACTACAGACCGCAGTCTACGGAGAGCAACCTGCTGCAGCTGCTGCTTGGCTCCGCAGAGAGCGGCGAGTTGGCCGCACTGGTGGATTTGCTGCCGCCCTCCGGCCCTCTGGCCTACTACTGTGAATAGGGCGTGCATCCGCCAGGCAATACAGTTTGATAATTAACTGAATTTTTCCCACAAATGAAGGAAACCGCCTATAAATATTGTATTTATAACAGACAAATCTGCCGCGGCAAAGGCAAGCCTTTGACAGCGCGGTAAACGAACCCACGGAGGAATGAAGAAATGAAAAAATCGCTTGTCGTACTGCTGGCTTTACTTATGGCGCTTAGCCTGGTAGCCTGCGGGAACAATGATCAAGATGAACGAGAAGGCGGTTATGAGGTTACCCCAACAGATTTAACCACCGAGGATACCACGGACACGCAGGAGCTGATGCTGGGCGAAAACCAGACGCAGCTGGAGGATTTTACCCAGGCCGAAGCCCTGCTGGGCAAGAGCATTGTCTGGCCGGAAGATTTGAGCATCAATTACATCATCCAGACGGACGATAACCAGATTGAAGTCAGCTTTACCTATCAGGAGAGCAACTTTACCGGTCGCTACTACACGGGGGAACAGACCGATATGAGTAAGCTTTCCGCTATGAGCTTCGATGTAAACACGGACGAGACCATTGCCGGCGTAAGCATGAATCTGCGCTACCCGCAGGAGGATAGCTCCTATAATTCCATGGGTGTGGCAGAAGGCTACTCCGCAGAGCAGAACATCAGCTACATGGTGGTGCAGGAAAACAATGCCACTGGCGGTGAGCTGCTGAAACAGGTTACGGAAATGTTCATCAGCGCCGTGCAGTAAGCTCCTTACTTTGTTCGCAATGTTGCAGTAAAATAGTCGCCCCGAACACCACAGAAAAACAAATTTTATAATGAAGAAAGGGAGATGTAATCATGAAGAAAAAACTTCTCGTTGTCTTGCTGGCAATGGCAATGGTTCTCTGCTTTGCCGCTACAGCACTGGCAGCGGATCCAACTGTAAAGTTGGAAGCAGAAGACACAGATTTTCTGCTGGGAGCAGAAAATCAAGAGGTTACCTTAGAAGCCACAGTAGAGGGTGAGGAATTAGATACTACGCCTATCTATTATGACAAAGACGGTGACAAGGTGAGCAATATTGAGTCTCTTAAGGACAGCGACTACCCGGTCACAAAAGTAACACCAAAAGAATATGTAGTATCACTACTCAAAGGCAATACTGCCATTACGGACCAAGACTATAAATCGTTAAGCAATGGATCGTATAGCGCAGACGTAGATGTAGATACATCTAAGGCAGGTAGTATTACCTCCAGAGCCAATCGATACATAAAATACGAGCAAGCTACGATTGCAACGAAGGGAGATAGCCCTAGCACCCCAGAGATTACTTATAACGAGGTGCCCGAAGGGAGCCCAGATATCTTAGATGACGCTAGAGCAACAATTAAAATTACTCCTGGTTTAACCAGTGCGGTTGTCAGCACCAGATCCAACAGTACCAGCTCCAGTTACACAGAAGAATTAAATACGGATGTACTGGAATCTACCGCTACCTTTGAAAACAATAACAGCGATACCCTGTATCTGCATCTTGACTATGACAACGCTTTTGAAATCGATAGCGTAAAAATTGGTAGTAGTAAATTAGAGGAAGTAAGAACTGACGTATTCGAGATTGATATGTCTAAAACAACGACAAGAACCATTGAAGTTGTTGTGAAAGAAAAGGCTAGCGTAAACAACACGATTACGTATGAGTTCACTGTAAAGCAGGTAATCACTCCTTATTTAGATGACCTGTTCGTATCTTCTTCTTCCCGTACCAGCAACAGCTATAAATATCCCATGTATCCGTCCTTTGATAAGGAAGAAGACGAATATACAGTATTCATCCCTTATGAAAGAAATGGCCGCACCGTTTACGTTCACGCAGATCCGGATAAAAACAGCGAGGCCTATCTGGGCAGAACGGGTAATACTGAAATAGACGGTTCAGAGACAGTAACTATTGACGATAGCGATCCGATCTACGTAAGAGCTGTTGCTGGCGATGCAAAAACCGAATACAAAATAAACGTATACTATGCTGGCTCCGGTGCGGATGATGATGCGGATCTCGATGGCCTGGATGTAGAAACCAGCACCAGAAGCGGCAGCGGCTACAAAGACGCCACCGTCAGCAAAACGGGCAACACCTACAATGTCTATGTCAGCAAAGATCAGGAATACGCCAGAATCACACTGGATAAGAGCGACCGCAACGCCTATATCATCTACAACGATGAAGTCTACAGCAGCCAGGAAGCCTTCTCCGGTCTGGCGCTGAAAGACGGGAAAAACACCTTTACATTTGTTGTAATGGCGGAAGACTGTGAAACTACAGAAACCTACACGGTTAACATTTACCTGGGTGTAAGCAGCGTACTGGCTGATTTGACCGCCACTGGTTTTGTTCATGAAATGACCCCGGACTTTGATGCAGACCAGAACGTTTACATTGGTTATGTAGCCAACAAGACCAGCAGCACCACCATTACCGCGGAAGCTGCTGATGAAGACGCCAAAATCTACATCTACAGCGAAACCGATGGTGACAGCAAAACCGGTACCGGCAAAGCCTATGATACCTTCAAACTGAAAGAGGGTCTCAACAACTTCCGTATTACCGTTGCCACCAGCAGCTCCAGCAAAGATTACACCTACTACTACCTGTCCATTTACCGCCAGCCGGCTAAGACCACTGCGCGCGTCAGCAACCAGACGGTCACTGTAAATGGCAGAGACAAAGATCTGTACTGCTACAACATTAACGGCAACAACTTCATCCAGCTGCGCGACTTCGCCTACATCATGAAGGGCCAGGATAAGCAGTTCAACGTAGAATACACCAGCAACACCTACACTGCCAACCTGACCAGCGGAGAAGCCTACACGGGCGAACGCACCAAATCTCTCAGCTCCAACATTACCATTAAAGCCACCACGCAGAACCTGAAACTGGATGGCGAGAGCATCTATCCCATGGCTTACAACATCAATGGTAACAACTACATCATGCTGCGCGATCTGTGCGCCCTGCTGGACATCGGCTGCACCTACAGCTCCACCAGCAACAGCATTTCGCTGAATGGCAACTCCAGTGCAACCTACACCCCGCAGAACTAACCTCTGATTGCGGTGTGCAAAACACAATACAAACCGGCCTCTTTGGAGGCCGGTTTTTTTATGCCCATCTACCGCACAGGCTCCAGCAGGCAGGTCGCACAAAGCGATAACGCATCCGCAACGCACGCATATACTGTGGCGTGTGCTGCTCGCTACTGCAGAAATCCCTGTACATGCAGGAAAAAAGCAGAATATAGCGAATTTTAAAAGGATGGTGAAATTTAGCTAAATGAAATGTGACGTGTAGGGAAAAACTACCGCCACAGCAATAGGCAGCTGCTTATGCCTGGGTATGAGCAGTCTGACTGGCATACAGAATAAAAGGAGGATAAACACCAATGAAATGCGCACATTGTGGTGCAGACTTAAATAGCTTTCAGGCTTACTGCATGAATTGCGGGGCCAAGGTAGAACAAGACCAGGAAGTAGCTGCTACGCCTGTCGCAGAAGAGGCGGTAACAGACGTGCCGGAGACTGAAACGGAGACTGAGGCAGAAGCCGAGGCCATGGATACGGCAGAGACAGCTGAACCGGCAAACGAAGATTCGCAGCCAGACAGCGAGCCGCAGGAGCAGCAAGCACAAACGGCTGTGGCTGCGCAGGCAGCAGCGGCAGCAGCGGCCAGTGCAACCACCCGTGTATACCGCGACCCTTTTAATGCGGAGAACCAAGGCAAAAGCAATTACCGCGACCCCTTTGCACCACAGCCCAACGAAAACAACAACTACAGCCAGCACTATTATGGGGAAAAACCGGTTAGTATGGGCAACTGGCTGGGCAGCCTGTTCCTGCTTCTGCTCACCCCCATTGCCATCAGCATTATCAACGGCATCATAGCCAGCTTTGTCGGCTCTCAGCACATTGTGGTTACCATACTGAGCTACGTAGCTCTATTCTCGCCGCTGGTTCTGGCGCTTATCTGGGCCTTTTCTCCGCGGGTACGCCCTTCCAAGCGCAACTTTTTCCGCGCGGCAATCATCTTTTACCTCATCCTCATTGTCATCATCCTGCTGCTTTCCGTTATGTTCACCTCCTTCTTTACCTATATGTTCAGCAGTCCGGAAACACAGGAGCTGATGCAATATATCCAATCACTATAACAGGAGCAATGCATGGATTACAAGACGTCACATAGACAGATAGTGGTCATTGGTGGCGGCATAGCTGGGCTAACTGCTGCGCAGGCTGCCCGCCAAACTGATGATAAAGCTGAAATCAGCCTGATCTGCGGCGAGAATCGTCCGCCCTATTTCCGCACCCGCTTAGGCCAGTGTATTTCCGGGCAGATGGATGAGGAGCGTCTGTCTATTCACGGCGACGACTGGTTCGCGGAATGGCGCATCCGCCTGATTTACGGACGCGTGAGCGCGGTGGCGCGGGAAATGCGGCAGGTGCGCATCATTACCGCCAGCGGAGAGAACGAAAGCCTGCCCTATGACAGGCTGGTGCTGGCCTGCGGAGGCCGCGGCAATCTGCCCAATTTCGACGGCAATGACCGCGACAACGTAGTGGTTTTGCGCACCATAGACGACCTGGCCGCGCTACGCCGTTTTCCCGGACCAGCGGTGGTTATTGGCGACGGGCCGGAAGCGGTTGAAGTGGCCTACCATCTGTCGCAGGCGGGCCGTGATGTTACCATTGTCGGGCGCAACAAGCATTTGCTGCACCGGGTAGTGGACCGCGAAGCCAGCGTCTTTTTTCTTACCCAAACCACACATGCCGGCGTGCGCGTGGCGCTTAACGGCACAGTTGAGCTATTCGACGGCAGCCGCGCCGTGCTGGGAGACAGTCGCTGCTTTGAGGCATCGCTGGTGGTGGCTGCAGCAGGTTTCCGTAGCGTAACCAACCTTATGCCCTCTCTGATAGAGGAGGCGGGGCATGGCATTCCGGTCAACGAATATATGCGTACCACACAGGAAGACATCTATGCCTGCGGTGACTGCGCGGAGTTTAACGGCCTGCGCGCCGGCCGCTGGTCTATTGCCATGGCGCAGGGCAAGGTAGCAGGC
>CALXSV010000142.1 GCA_944391235.1 uncultured Clostridia bacterium
CCTCTCATTCATCTTGATTCAAACCAAAGATATCGTCCACGAAAATACCGAAACGCTTGTCACCCTTTGCGGATTCAAATGCCTTAATTAATTTTTCGAGACTATCATGTTCACTCTTGAACACCTCGTCCCGCGTGAATTTAAATGCATCGTCCCACAGATATTTCAGAACTTTCTCCGGGAAATTATGATTTCTGTCATCTGCTTCCTCTTCAGATATTCCATCCTCTGATGTATATAAGTGTAGATCGTTTTCTGTCACGAAATATGCACCGAGCCTTTTATCCTCCGAGGATGCCATTCCAACATTTTTTGATAAAATTAATGAATTGATTCTGTCGTTAAACTGCGCCCATGTAATACTTGTATCCAAGATTTTCTTCTTGGCAATCGAAGTTTTAGATACATCATTTTCAACCATTCTCATATTCCATCTTCTTTGAAATGCCGTATCAAGAGTAAACACGTTCTGGTCAGATGTATTCATTGTTGCTAAAATAGACAAATTAGGTGGAAGGGTCACTTTCCCTGTACTGTCCTCTCCATAGACTTTTTCAGCAACATCGGCGTTCGTAATTTCATAAGCACTGTTACCTATATCATCACGATCTAACAATTGGAATATGTCACCAAAGATTGCAGGCGCGTTTCCTCTGTTAATCTCTTCAATGACAAGGCAATACTTTTTTGCCGGATTGTCAATCGCTTGGCGCAAAATCCGAGTGAATGGTCCCGGTGAAAATTCATATTTGATTTTACCTTCATCATCTGTAATTGGCAGAATCTGACCAACAAAATCTCCATAGGTATAATCGGGATGAAAAACAACACGCTCAATTCCATGCGCATCTTTACAGTACGTATGTTTAATCATATAGCTTTTCCCGCAGCCGGGAACACCATAGAGGAGTACATTTCTCCCGCCACAAACTCTTGTTTCGGTCAAATCAGCAAATGCAAATACCGTACTGTCCTTGTCCCTTGATGTCTCAGGCTGCAGATACATACCCTTTCCATTGCCAAGATCGATATCGCTCTTTACTCCAAAAGCCTCATAGACCGCCTCAGACTTTCTTTTCACTATCACAAGATAGTCGTTTACTCCGAGTAATTCCCTAAGAGGTTTTAAATCGTCCCCATAGCAAATATGAAGAGCAGGGTTGCCATTCTCACCGTTAAGAAGCCTGCGTCTAATCTGGATGCAGTCCATACGCCAATGACTGTCTCCTTCAAATTCTGTACCTTCCAAACTTGAAATGTTTTTCAAGTTGATTCGTGTGGGAACCGAAATTCGCCAGCTCTTGAAAGTCGTATTTAAAGTTAATGTTGGAAAGAAATCCTCTGTAGGTCTAACATCACCATCTGCCTCACGCCTGCTCGTCAGTTGTATTTGAGTAGCATTGCTGACAGAACGATTTTTATTTGTTTTAAGGCAGTCTGTATTCGACAGCTTGATGACGAGAAAACCAACTACATCGTCCCATGAGAATGAACTATCCTCAACATATGAAAGTGTGCTTTTCAGCACCGATCGATAATTCTCATATTCATTCGACATGGCTGTTTCCTCCTCGTAATAGTAAGTAGCTGTTTAAAAAATATTCGATTACTGCATGGGCCAGATTAACTGGAAGTGCATTCCCAATAAGTTTATATTGTGTTGAATAAGCTAATCCTAAGTCACTTGCGATTTCTGCGTATTTATCTGGAAACCCTTGAAGACGAAACCCCTCCAAAGGAGTAATCCTGCGTATGGGTTCTGTATCCAAGTCCACAGGCGGCCTCTTGTATGGATCGGAACCAGATATATAGGTTTCGCTGAAATAGTTGTCCTGGTTCGCTCGATGCCATTTTGCCATTGTTGCCGTAAGTGGCCTTGCTATGGGATTGTCTATATTAACATCGCCCTCCCAATTGGATGGTTTTGTTAGGATAGTTTTTCTCGATCCCTGCGGTATATAGTGCTTCGAATCGACCTTGCCTTTTTCAAGCAAGTGCCAGGTTGTAGGGTACTTTGCTTTCTTCAAATCCACTACAGGCGGTTCTGATAAATTCCTCTCTTCGGCCAAATCTGATCTAATTCCACAGAAAAAAATCCTATTCCGCTTCTGTGGGAGTCCATAATCAGATGCCAGTAGATTCCATGTGTGAAGAATATAGCCGCAACCGATTTCACGCAAAGCCTTTTTCATCTCATCAAGCAGGCTGCCATTTTTGATTGTGTGGATTTTTTGTACATTCTCAAGCACAAAATACTTGGGTTTATAATAATCCAACATATCAAGAATGTAGAAAAACAGTTGTCCTCTCGGATCATCAAACCCCTTGCGATATCCAACATTCGAAAATGACTGACAAGGAAAACCCGCAAATAAAATGTCGAAATCAACAACTGCTATTCCATCCGGGTTCTTTTTTGTTTTAATATCCTTCACATCCGGGATCTTCTGAACGCCTTCAGAAGAACACGCTGTATCGTAAAATCGTTGTGCGTTTTTATCTATTTCACAATATGCTACATGACGAAATTCATATTGATCACTGCTTATCTGGTTTGCACCGCAATAGAAACCTCCTATGCCCGCAAAACAGTCGAAAAACCTGATGACTTCTTTCATCCTCTATATATCCTCTCCAGCACAAGTTTAAGCCCGCTTGCCAGTACCCTTGCCATAAGCGGGCTAACT
>CALXSV010000143.1 GCA_944391235.1 uncultured Clostridia bacterium
GATAAGCCATATTATGCAGGATATCTGCCCCGTATGGGACGCGGACTATTTTGCCGCCACTTGCCCGCGCCTTGCCTTGAACACGAAAAAGCCGATAAAGGACTTTAGCCGCGGTATGCGCATGAAGATGAGTTTGATTAGTGCCTTGGCGCGGCGCCCGCGCCTGCTGATCCTCGACGAGGCGACCAGCGGCCTGGACCCGGTAGTGCGCGGCGGGATGCTGGATTTGTTCCTTGACTTTATGCAGGATGAGCAGCGTGGTATTTTATTTAGCAGCCATATTACCAGTGATTTGGAGCAGATTGCCGACCAGATTGCCTATATTCACCATGGCCAGCTGCTCTTTCAGAAAAACAAGGATGAGCTGATGGAAGATATGGCCATTGTGCGTTGCTCTAAAGAGCAGTTGGACACCATTCCCGAGCGGTTGATTCTTTCCCGGCAGTCTGGCTCTTTCAGTCATGCGGCGTTGGTGCGGCATCCTCATGAGGTGCGCCGTATTCTGCCCAATGTTGTGATGGATAAAGCCAGCATTGATGAGATGATGCAGTTTTATGCAGGGAGGGATAGCCAATGAAGGGTTTTGTACGCAAGGATTTATCTATCTTGTTGGGTATGTATAAGAAAAACCTGCTGTTTATTTTCCTTTTATATGCAGTACTGGTGCTTGTCACGCAAACGAATTTTTTCATCTATTTCACGATTTTAATGGTTGGATTTTACTCCATAAGCAGTCTTACCATGGATCAAAGCTGTAGCTGGGACCGTTACGCCCGTACGCTGCCGGTTAGCACAAAACAAATCATGGCGGGCAAGTTTGTTGTTACCCTACTTTTTATTGCTGCCGCCACCATATATGGTCTGGTTTTGTCTGCGCTTAACACCTGGATTCACGGCATAGCCTTTGGCCCGATGCTGCCCCCGCTCTTTGCCTTTTGTGCTATATCCCTAATGTGTATGGGAATTTTGCTGCCCTGTTCTCTGAAGTGGGGCGTGGATAAGGCACGAAACAGTCTGGTGTTAATTTGCCTGCTTTTATACGTGATTCCTGCTCTTTTTGGAGATCGTTTAGCTGCCTATTTCCCAATGGATACCTTGCTGGTCTTTGTGCAAGGCAATTTATTATGGATCGTTGTCGCACTGTTTGTCGCTAGCGTAATGGTTTACCTGATCGGCTATGGCCTGAGCTGCCGTATCTATGCCAAAAAAGAATTTTAAGGCGCTGTTTATAAATTCACCTATTCTTTAGCAAAGGGACGCTGATTGTTCAATATCAGCGTCCCTTTTTCTAAGTTTGGGTTAAGGTTATTTTGCTATCTTTATAATACAGTAAACAACAGGTAAGAATAATGTAAGAGAAGGGAGAATTTCAGTCATGGAATTTAGAAATGAATGGAAGCACCAAATTTCCTACGCGGATTTACTGGTTTTACGCCAGCGTTTGCGTGCAGTGATGCAGGTGGATGCGCATAGTAGCGCAGATGGCACCTATGCGGTACGCAGCCTGTATTTTGATACGCCTACGGATAAGGCGTTGCGGGAAAAGATTGATGGAGTAAATTGCCGAGAAAAGTTTCGTATTCGTTATTATAACGGTGATACGGGATGGATACATGTAGAGAAGAAAAGTAAGCAGAACGGTTTATGCAATAAGCAAGCCGTTGCATTGAGTGCAGCGGAGGTTCAGGCTATTTTGGACGGTCAAATTTCCTGGATGCCGCACAGCGGGCGCGCCTTATTGATAGAGCTGTATAGCAAAATGCATGCACAGGGGCTGCGCCCAAAAACCATTGTGGATTATACGCGGGAGCCCTTTGTCTATGGGCCGGGCAATGTGCGGGTTACGCTGGATTATGATATCCGTACTGGCCTGGGCAGTACCGACTTTCTGAACCCCCATTGTGTAACCATTCCGGCTGACGCGCCGTTAATCTTGATGGAAGTCAAGTGGGATGCGTTTTTGCCCTCGGTGATTCGCTCTATTATCCAGCTGGAGGGGCGGCGTAGCGGCGCCTTTTCCAAATATCGGGCCTGCCGGATCTATGGCTAAAGCAAATAACGCATAAAGGAGATTGTGACATGACTTTTTCAGATATCTTTAAATCCAGCTTCTTGGAAAATATAAACAGCGTCTCGCTATTGGATATGGCGATTGCTCTGATTTTGGCTTTTGGTATTGGCGTATTTATTTTTCTGGTATACAAAAAAACCTTTTCCGGCGTTATGTATTCCTCCAGCTTTGGCGTGACTTTAATTGCGCTTACCATGATAACCACATTGGTTATTTTAGCGGTTACCTCCAATGTTGTTCTTTCCCTGGGCATGGTGGGCGCCCTGTCCATTGTCCGCTTCCGTACCGCCATTAAAGAGCCGCTGGACATCGCCTTTCTCTTTTGGTCCATTGCCGTAGGCATTGTGTTGGCTGCGGGCATGATTCCGTTGGCCCTAGTAGGTAGCGTAGCAATTGGTGTTATCTTGCTGGTATTTGTCAATAAAAAGCCTGCTCTCAATCCCTTTATTGTTGTCGTCCACTGCGATGGTCCCGAGAGTGAGCTGCTGGCCCGCGATTTTCTTGATTCGCATGTCAGCCGCGCGGTAATCAAAAGCAAAACTGCGCAAAAAGGCAGCATTGAGCTGAATTATGAGGTGCGGCTTAAAGACGAGAATACAGATTTTATCTCTGCGCTTTCGCAGTTGCAGGGCATAAACAGCGCCGTACTGGTAAGTTATAACGGCGACTACCTGGGATGAGGTGAGGCAAATGCTTAAACACAGGCATATTGACGGCATTTGCTGGCTGATTCTTGGCCTGAGTTTGCTCCTGGCCCTGCTGTTTGGGGTGGCCGCAGCCTGCGGCCTGATTGACAGCGATAGCCGCCTAGGGTATGAAGAACGTTTGTTTACGGCTGATAGCGTGCATTCAATTGATATTGTGATGGAGGACTGGGACGCCTTTCTTGCCACCTGTACAGACGAGTCTTATGTCTCATGTACGGTATGGATTGATGGAGAAGCTTATAAGAATGTAGCTATCCGTGCCAAAGGCAATACCTCGCTTAGCTCAGTGGCAGCCTATGGCAACAACCGCTACAGCTTTAAAATTGAGTTTGATCATTATACCGCAGGCAACAGTTACTATGGCTTGGATAAGCTAAGCTTAAATAATTTAATCCAGGATAATACCTATTTAAAGGATTATCTATGTTATACCATGATGCGGGATATGGGCGTGGCGGCTCCTCTGTGCAGCTTTGTCTACATTACTGTAAATGGAGAAGATTGGGGCCTGTATCTGGCTGTGGAAGGTGTGGAAGATGGTTTTTTGCAGCGCAACTATGGCACCGATTATGGGGAGCTGTATAAGCCTGATAGTATGAACTTTGGCGGCGGTCGCGGCAATGGCCAGGGTTTTGATCCAGATAGCTTTTTTACGCAATCTGAAGATGGCGCGGCTGACACCAACGCACAACAAGAGGATGGCTTTGCTTTGCCGTTTTCCGGGGACGCCTCTATGGACACACAGACTGACTGGGCATCCATGCAGCCGCCAGACGAGGAATCCGGCGCTGGAAGAGACTTTGCCGGATCTGCGACTATGGGCAGCAGCGATGTAATGCTGCAATATATTGACGACGATCCGGACAGCTACGCGAATATCTTTGATAATGCCAAGACAGAGATTAGCGATGCGGATAAGCAGCGTTTGATTGCTTCTTTAAAGACGCTTTCCAGTGGCGAGGATGTGGAAAGCGTAGTTGATATAGAGACTGTTATTCGCTACTTTGTTGTACACAATTTTGTGTGTAACGATGATAGCTATACCGGTAGTATGGTGCATAATTACTATCTCTATGAGGAGGATGGCGTGCTCTCCATGATCCCTTGGGACTACAATCTGGCCTTTGGCGGCTTTTCTGTTGCCAGCAGCAGCGCTACGGCAGAGGTGAACGCGCCCATTGATTCTCCAGTTGGCTCTGCAGATATCAGTGAACGTCCTATGGTCGCCTGGATTTTTTCCAATGCGGAATATACGGAGCTGTATCATCAGTATTATGCGGAATTCATAGAGACGTATTTTAGCAGCGGTTATTTTGTGGAAATGCTTGAGCAGGTCGTTGCGTTGATTTCTCCCTATGTGCAGCAGGATCCCACTGCTTTTTGCACTTATGAGGAATTTACAAGCGGCGTTGCTACTTTGCAGGAGTTTTGCCTGCTCCGCGCGGACAGTGTTTCTGGGCAGTTGGCCGGGACAATTCCGTCCACATATGAGGAACAGTTGTCCAATAGTGAAGCTCTGATTGATGCCTCTCATCTTTCCTTAAGCGATATGGGTGGGTTTTCTAGCGGTGGCAATATGGCTGGAAATATCCATACCTCTGGAGAGGATGGGGGACGGCAATCCTTTGCGCCAGGCAGTCCACCGGATACAGCATCAGACCTTTCTAGTGCTATGTTCGAAGATAGAACGGCCTCTGGAGAAATCCCACAAACCAGCTCTAGTACAGCTGAGCAATGGTCGCAGCAGTGGGAGCAGAGCAGCGACAGTAGTGATGAACAAGAAGCGGAGGCGGCGGACCAGGCTCCGGATCGCAGCGCTGGGGCAGCTCCAGACAGTACGGATGAACAATTGCCGGGTAATACGATGCGGCCGGAGACAGCAGGTTGGCCCGGGGATGTTTCTTCCTCCGCGATGACAAATGATACCGGAAGTAAGCAGACGGTCATTGTGATGGGTGGCTCTGTGCTTGTATTGCTGGTGGGTTTACTGGTGGCGAAAAAATTCCAGCACTAGAAGCTGTTAAAATAAACAGGAGGGGGATGTTTTACACATCCTCCTCCTGCTGCTGTGCGTACCGGGAAATCATAGCAGAAGACCAGGTGAGCATTTTTTCAGATAGCGCTTCCAAATCCAGCTTGTCTGCTTGTAATAAAGCGCGTTCCTCCTCCTCTAAAAGTGTAAGAAGATTTTTTTGCCCTGTTATAAAGCGGCCTGTTTGGCAGTAATATTGCGCACGCAGTACAAAAAATACAGTTTTTCGCAGGCCCTGCAGCATTGCGCAACTTCGCTCGTGTAAAAAATTATGGCAGCAGGTATGATAGATGTTGCAAATTCCGGCAAGGATACTCTGGCGTGCTTGTGCTACGTTTATTTCCGGTAGAAAGTCCAGATTTCCATAGATTGGTACTGTATCATAGGCAAAATTGAATAGATTGCAGCGGTCCCAGTGGCTTAATTCCGTGCGGCCAGAAATAAAGCCGCAGATTTTATCACGATGTGGCAATTGGGAGATTGCCTGGCGGTATGCGCGTAAATCATTTGCGTCCAGTGTATCCAATACCAGTACTACATCGATATCGCTGTCCGGGGTGGCCTCTCCTGTGGCGTAGCTCCCCTGTAGGCCAATGAACTGTATACGTTCTCCAAAGGTGGCCTTCACCTGCGTGCTGTAGGTATGGAGCCAGTCCTTTATATCCTGCGACATGTGGTTTTCTCCTTTTCCTTTATTATGTCTGCTAGCTGATGCCTACGATGCCAGCATTCGGATGTGTCTTTGCCTGGTGCTTTAGCCAGCATTTTAAGGCAACACGTATTTTTCTGTTTTCCTCTTAAAAATAGAGAAGATAGGCCCTGGTATAAAAAGGCAACGCAGAGCGTGCTGGTTGCTATCCATTTTTTACCGGGCTTATGTTTGCAGTATGGCCTATCCGGATTGTTTTATTCCTTTCTCTGGGAATGGGGTAGAGAAAAGGGATGGACACTGGATTATGCCTATTGCATAAGCAAAAAAAGGCATTGCCTGCCTTAGTCCGCTTATCAAAATGGTTGGGTTTTGCCGGACTGCTGTGCATCCCCGTCCTTAGCTCTGCTTTCCCAATTTCATAGTGCACAAGGCTCTGTGGATACGTGAGGTAAGCAAAATGCTGCGTGTCAAAGGCAAGCTGGTGATTCTGCAGGACAGCTCAAATCCTTTCCGGGAAATGTAAAACGCAGCCGAGTTTCTTATTCGCTGGACATCCTGCATTTTTTATGGGTGCAAAAAAGAGGGTAATTTAAAATTTTCCTTTGGCAAAGAACCATAATTTTGATAGAAAACCGAAGGCGATGCCTTCTACGGAGGACTGCCCCTCGGCTGAATTTGCACCCATAAAAACTAAAGAAAATAACAGCAGCTATTGGGCATTATAATCTGTTCGACAAACAGGAAATTGTCGATGTTACTGTTTATGACTACTCGTTCTGATCAAATGCCCTTGCTGTACTGCAGCAAAGGAAGCAATGGTACAAACAATACCTCCACTATATCTCAAATCAATGCTGGATAGAGTCAACGGAAGAATAAACAGCATAGCACCTGTAACTTTATTTAAAATAGTATGTTTGACTACCAACTTCTGCTGAACGATGTATCCAGAAATCGCATTAATAACCTTTATGATTGCAATCACGCTCACCCATAGCCAGAGCCATGTAGATAAAGTCAGCACTGGCAACAGTTTAATCAGACAGGCCATAATAAATACAGAATCTGCAATGGAATCCAGAGTAGAGCCAAACGTACTGGCAGAACCTGTTTTTCTTGCAATAGCCCCATCAATCATATCTGTAAATCCAGCTACACAGTATAAACAATAAAACTTAGGAGAAAACACAGGAAAAACAGCATTACACTGCACAGAATTCTGCAGCTTGTTATGGTGTTCGCCATGCCTTCACCCCTGTCAAATTTACAGTTGTCGAATTTACAATATTATAGCTCTATCAACCACTCAATATAGTGGTAAAAGAAAAAGCACACTGTAATTCTAACAAAAATACAGTGTGCTTATGGCGGAGCGGGTGGGATTCGAACCCACGTGCCGGTGTTACCGGCAAACTGATTTCGAGTCAGCCCCGTTATGACCACTTCGATACCGCTCCGTATAGAGTTTATTCAAATGCGCTGCTGCTCCTTTTGAGAGTAGCAATTCAGCTGACTGTGTTATGCAGTCTCCGCTTGGGCAATGGCAACAAACTAAGCTGCAATTCTTCACGCTCACTGGTACAATAATTATAAATACGTATAAGAATATAACATAAAACTCCATTTAGGGCAAGGAGTTTTTAGTATGCCCGGAAAAAATAAAAATATACAGCCGCTGTTATAAACGGATTGCCTAAATAATATTTATATGTTATAATAACAATCACTAAATGGGAAGATTCGGTTTTTATACCGGATTGAGCCGGATTATTTATTTTGCTTATATGTAAAATGATTATTTTTATGAAAGGTAGGGGTATTGATGCAGGATATTTTTTCTTTGGAAGGTAAGGTCGCTCTGGTTACTGGCGGCAGTCGCGGTATGGGCCGCGAAATGGTTCTGGCCTTTGCTAAGGCTGGCGCTGATGTAGCCATTGTCAGCCGTAAAATTGAGGGCTGTGAAGAAGTGGCTCGGGAAGTGGAAGCCTTGGGCCGCAAAGCGCTGCCCTATTCCTGCCATGTTGGCAAATGGGACCAGATTGATGAAATGATCGAAGCCGTTTATAAGCATTTTGGTCATGTGGATATTCTGGTTAACAACGCGGGTATGTCTCCTGTCTACGAAACCATTATGGATGTTAGCGAGCAGATGTATGACAGCGTTTATAATCTCAATCTGAAGGGTCCGTTCCGTTTGATTGCTAATGTCGGTACTCGTATGGCAGCAGGTAACGGCGGCTCTATTATCAATGTTAGCTCTATCGCCGGTAAGGTGCCGAAACCGATTGAAATTCCTTATGGTGGTGCCAAAGCTGGTCTGAATAACTTCTCTATTGGTTTTGCCAGATACTTTGCCCCCAAAGTACGTGTCAATTCTATTATGCCCGGTCCTTTCATGACAGATATTGCCAAGGCTTGGGATCAGTCCATGTTTGACCATATTGCCAAAGTTTGCCCGCTGGGTCGTCCTGGTCAGCCCAATGAAATCGTTGGCGCAGCGTTGTTCCTGGCTTCTGATGCCTCCAGTTTTGTTACTGGACATATCCTGACCGTAGACGGCGGTACTTCCATCTAATTCCACGGGAAATACCAAAGGCAGTTTAGAAAAACAGCCAAAATTAAGGGGTTGTATCTGTTGCATATTGCCAAAGAGGGTTCTCGACTGACCGGTTGAGTCTTGACAACTCGTATAGTGACAGATAGAATAGTATGTAGCAGTGAAATGTATTCTTTGTTTTTCTGCTGAAAGCCCGCACTCGGTATTGTTTTTTATTCCTGTATTTTATTTTAATTTTGAAGGGAGAGTAACACATGGTCGTCACTAAACCTAATTATGAAAGTGCAGCATATGATCTTATTATGACTGCTAAGCAGAAATTCGTGGGTGAAGTTCTGGTTAAAAGAGCACGCCAGACCCCGAATAGAATTGCTTGCGAATTTAAAGGTAAAACCGTTACCTTTAAAGAACTGAACACCGAAGTCAACAAACTGGCAAATGGCTTGATGGCTATCGGCATCAAACGCGGCGACGTTATTGCCTGCATCTTCAGAAACAGAATTGAATCTATCACCTATCTGTATGCAGCTGCCAAAATCGGCGCTATCGTCTGCATGATGAACTGGAGATACACCGAGCGTGAAATGACTGAAACCATCAATCACGTTCTCCAGCCGGTTCTCGCTGTTTCCTCTGAAAAGGAAAACGAAAAAGTTGAGAACATCCTTAAAGATTGCCCGACCATTAAACAGGTTATTTACCTGGATACTCCTCTTAAATGCAGCCTGCCTACATACAGCCAGGAAGAGGTTATTGCCAAAGGCACTGATGTAGAGCCGAATGTGGAACTGCATGAAGAAGATATTCTTTACATCGTATTTACCTCTGGTACCACTGGTATCCCGAAAGGCGCTGCTATTTCTCAGCGTGCTGAAATTCAGCGTATTAAATCTTGGGTTATGAACTTTGGTCAGAGATACCATGCTGACGAAAACGACCATCTGATTGCACGTGGTCCTTTCTACCATGTTACCTCTGTTGCTATGACCTTAGGCGCACATGCACTCGGCGCTAAGAGCATCATCCTCGACGGCTTCACCCCCGCCGACATGATTGACATTTACGAAAAGGAAAAAATCCTTTGGGGTTCCATGGATCCGTCCATGATCGAAAGATTTTCCGCTGAAGCTATTGCTCGCGGCGCTGACCTCAGCCTGCCGGCAGAACAGCGTAAATGGAGAGTTGCAGGCGTTAAAGTCTGCGGCGCCATGCTGGACGTTGCTCCGTCTGAACGTTTGAAAGTCCTCAGCCTGACCATGGAAGCTCCGATGCTCAATACTTATGGCCAGACTGAAATCGGTCTGGAAAACTTCTCCTACGGCACCCTGCCAAAAGCTGAAGTAGACAGCGATGCAGCTGCTCTGTATGCTGATAAAGGTAAAGAAGAAAACTTCGACCCGAACGTACGTCTGGTTAACAGCAATGGCGAAGATGTTCCGGAAGGCGAGCCTGGCGAACTGGTTATCCGTACCCCAATGATGTTCAGCGGTTACTTCCGCAACGATGCAACCAACCTGGAAGACTTCCGTGATGGTTGGTTCCATACTGGTGACGTTCTGCGTCGTCGTCCGGAAGATGCTAAATACGATTTCGTTTCTCGTGTTAAATACATGATTAAGCCAGGCGGTGAAAACGTTTATCCGGCAGAAATCGAACGCGTATTCTTGGCTCATCCGATGGTTCGTGACTGCGCTGTTGTCGGTGCAAAACATCCGAAATGGAATGAAACCCCTGTTGCTTTCGTTGCTCTGGTTGATGATGCGATCGGCAAAATCACTGGTGACGAACTGCGCGCATACTGCAAAGCCAACCTGTCTGGCTTTAAAGTACCGAGCCGTGTTGTCATTCGTCCTTACGAAGACTTCAAATTCAATGAAACTGGTAAATATGACCGCAACCTCATCGAATCCTGGCTGCCGGATTACTTCGCTGCCAATCCGTGGACTGAAGAAGAATCCCACTAATTCACGAGTTGCGTAACTAAACCAATAATTTTCGGGAAAGTGTGTACGCTTGTACACACTTTCTCAGAATGTAGAAGTTTGTTTGCCTTTCCGTCATAGGCGGATGTGGAAACCCACAAGGCACTGCTTTAAATAAGCTAGGGAGGTAAATTTGCATGTCTGAAAATTTTTCCTTGCCGGATCTGTCCTGGCCGGTCGCTATACCCTTCTGGAAATCCTGCCAAGAGGAGAATATTAAGTTCCAGTATTGCCCAAAATGCGATGCATGGCAGTGGTATCCGCTGTTTGAATGTGCCGAATGCGGCGGCGAATTTGAATGGAGAGAAGTCACTGGTAGAGCTTTTCTGTTCAGCTGGACAACCGTTTATAAAGCCTTTTTACCTGGATTTGAGGATAAAATTCCGCTTATCGTTGCTGTTGCTGAAGTTGAAGGCGCTCCTGGCGTTCGTTTTATCTCCAACATCATCAATGCCAAACCGGAAGATCTTAAAGTTGGTATGGAATTGAAAATTGTCTACGAAAAAGTCGATGAAGAACATACCATGCCTAGATTTGAGATCGTTAAATAAAAAATTTGATTTTCCTTTATTTGTAGGGAGGTACAAAAATGGCTCAAAATATTGCAATCGTGGGAATCGGCGAAACCGCTTATTCCTCTAACTCCGGTATGACTGGCCCGCAGCTGCTGCTCCAGGCTTGCCGCAGAGCTATTGCTGACGCTGGTCTGAAAACCACTGATATTGATGGTGTTATCGTTCCCCGTATCGGCACCAATGTTCGTCCGTTTGAATTCGGCTTCTATCTCCATTGCCCGCTGCGCTATGTTGCATACTGTGGTATGGAGGCTGGTGCTGGTGCTGTTAACTCCATTGAAATGGCTGCCCAGGCGCTGGCTGATGGCAAAGCAAAGTACGTACTGATTTTCACTGGTGCAAATCAGAAATCCGATGCGAAAAACTCCAACCCCGGTAAATTCCATATGGATGACCCGTATAAGCGTAACTTGGAGATTCCTTTCGGCTTCTATCCGCAGCCGGTTTACTTCGCTTCCATGACCAGACGTTACATGAACATCTACGGTGATGTCACCGAGCAGATGGGCCGTATTGCTGTTAACAGCCGCCGCAATGCTTGCCTGAATGACAACGCCCAGATGAAAAAACCCATGACGTTGGAAGATTACTACAACTATCCGGTTCTTTACGATCCGTTCCGCATTGTTGACTGCTGCTTGGTTACCGACGGTGCCTGCGCTTTTGTCGTTACCACAGAAGAACGTGCAAAGGATCTGCCGGTTAAGCCTGTTATGGTTCGCGGTATTGCAACTGCCGGTATCGATCATATCACAGAATATTTCTTCTCTCAGGAAACCGAGCCGCTGGCTACCGCTGCACGTAAAACAGCTCCGATCGCTTTTGCTCAGGCTGGTCTCACGGTTGATGATATCTCCATTGCTGAGATTTATGACTCCTTTGCAGTCAATACCATTTGCCAGTTGGAAGATATCGGCTTCTGCGGTCATGGTGAATTCAGAGACTTTATTGGCGATGGCTCCCGCATCTCGTTGGAAGGCGACCTGCCGCTTAATACGCACGGTGGTCTGCTCTCTCAAGGATATATCTTTGGTATGAACCATATTATTGAAGCTGTTAAACAGATTCGTGGTACTGCCAATGAAGGCCGCCAGGTCAAGAACGTTAAAAGCGCTTTTGTCTCCGGCTTTGGCGGTTGGTTCCAGGGTTCTCTGATTCTTTCTCTGTAAGTTTCGTATTAAACATAAAAGAGACAGTGTCCAAGCACTGTCTCTTTCTGTGTTTACAAATGAAGCTGCTCGCTTATTGCTCCATTTGCTTAGCCATAACGCCAGCCGCTGATTGCGCTACCTTTTTTTCTACTTCACTGATGGTATCGCGTCCATAGATGACCACTGCGCCAATGGGGTCGCCACGCGAGATGATGGGCATGATCAGATCACTGCTAAAGCGGTAGCTGGCTTCGCCCCTGTCGTCCGCAACAATATCGCCAGGGCTGCTGGAGCCTTGCTCGCCATAATTATGGACAATGCTGCGGCGCTCCTCCATGGATTGCTCAATTTGCTTACCAATCGCTTTGCCCAGAAAATCTTTTTTTGCAGCGCCTGCCACAGCAATGATATTGTCTCGGTCGGCAATCAGCACCGGTGCTCCAATGGTTTCATTTATTGCCTCTGCGTATTCACGTGCCAGGCCAGCTAGCTCACCAATGGGTGAATATTTTTTTAGAATGATTTCACCGGAGCGGTCTACAAATATTTCTAATGGGTCGCCTTCCCGAATCCGCATATTCCGGCGGATTTCTTTGGGGATGACAACGCGGCCTAAGTCGTCAATACGGCGTACGATGCCGGTTGCTTTCATAAATCCTTCCTCCTGTAAGTTTATGGGTGTGCTTCCATAGTATTTGCAGCTTGCACAAGGATATACAGAGTTTTCCACTGCTTTTTACTAAGAAAAACAAAAAATACGCAATTTTTTGTTTTTCTACATCGCATTCTATTGACTTTTTTTGCATAAACCTTTATAATATGCAACATTAAAAGCTTATTTTACCAGTATCATAGGGAGCCTATCATGGATGCTTTGCTAGATAGTAAATCCTTTATATTTAGCTTTTTTAGCGCGATCCGCTATTATCTGTGGATCGGTTTTGCCATGGTTTACTTTTATGGCGGAAAAAAGCTAAATAGGATACGAGCGTAAAACGTATAGCATTTTGTATAATGTGGGTTGTCAAGGGTGGTTGCGTTTTAGCGAAACCACTCTTTTATTTTAATAAATTATTCATAAAAAGGAGATTGTAACTATGAAAAAGATCGTTTGTATTCTTTTGGCGCTGGTCATGGCGGTAAGCCTATGCGCCTGCGGCAGCAACGATGATGTAGATCCTACAAATGATACAACTGGTACGAATACCACTGCAGATAGAACTTATACCATTGGTATTTGTCAGCTGGTACAGCATGATGCTCTTGATGCAGCCACACAGGGCTTTAAAGATGCGCTGACTGAAAAATTAGGCGATAACGTCATCTTTGACACACAAAATGCCAATAATGATATTCCGACCTGCTTGACTATTGCCAATGGCTTTGTTTCTGCTAAAGTAGATTTGATTCTTGCCAATGCTACGCCTGCGCTGCAGGCGGCACAGTCTGCCACCGGTACCATTCCGATTATTGGCACCTCTGTCACGGATTATGCTACTGCACTGGAAATCTCTGACTGGCAGGGTACCACTGGCAGCAATATTACCGGCACCTGCGATTTGGCTCCATTGGATCAGCAGGCTGCTATGCTGAACGAAATCTTCCCGGAAGCTGAGACTGTTGGTATTCTTTATTGCTCTGGCGAGCCAAATTCCAAATATCAGGCTGATGTAATTCGTACCTATCTGGAAGGCTATGGCTACACGGTAAGCGATTTCACCTTCACCGATTCCAATGACATTGCAGCTGTTACCACAACTGCCAGCACTTCAGTTGACGTACTGTATATTCCTACGGATAATACTGCTGCTAATAATACGGAAGTCATTAAGAACATTGTTGTACCGGCTGGCGTTCCTGTAATTGCTGGCGAATCCGGTATTTGCAGTGGTTGCGGCGTTGCGACTCTGTCCATTAGTTACTATGATATCGGTTACATAGCTGGTGAAATGGCCTATGATATCCTGGTAAATGGTGCAGACCCGGCTACCATGGAAATCAAAACTGCTCCTAATGTAACCAAACTGTACAATGCTGAAATTTGTGAAGCTTTGAACATCACTCCTCCGGAAGGCTATCAGGCTATTGAAGTTGAATAAGCTTACTCCTAAGGCAACGGGGTGGCAGAGTATTCTGCTGCCCCGTAATTCAGGTTTAGAATGGAGGAGAGTCTGTTGAATCTGAGTATCAGCGCATTGATTTCCGCCATGCCCGGTGCCATTGCACAGGGCTTAATTTGGGGTATAATGGGTATTGGCGTCTATATTACCTATAAGGTGTTGGACATTGCAGACCTTACCGTAGATGGGACTATGTGCACTGGCGGTGCTGTTTGTATTGTTATGATGCTGGCTGGACAACCCATGTGGCTTTGTTTGCTATGCTCCTTTCTCGCCGGTATGTTGGCGGGCTTAATCACAGGGCTTTTACATACTGCTATGGGTATATCGGCGATATTGGCTGGTATTCTGACCCAAATGGCTTTGTGGACAGTTAATTTGCAAATTATGGGAACACCAAACCAGGCGATTAGTTTAAATAATTATGATCTGCTGGTTTCTCTTCGCTATATTACTGATGGCGGCTATCCTTTTTACCAGAACCCGCTGTTTGTGGTTTCTTTGTTTATTATTGCCATTATTGCAGCTTTGTACTGGTTCTTTGGCACAGAAATGGGCTGCGGAATCCGTGCAGTTGGCGCAAACCTCAATATGGCCAAAGCGCAGGGAATCAATACCAATTTATACAAGGTGCTTGGGCTTATGCTTTCCAATGGTCTGGTTGCCTTGTCCAGTGCGCTGATTAGCCAGTATCAGGGCTTTGCTGATATCAATATGGGGCGTGGCGCCATTGTTATTGGTTTGGCGGCCGTGGTTATAGGCAGTGTTTTGGCCAGCAAATGGGCAAAGAATTTTGCCTTAAAACTGTTTTGTGTGGTGCTGGGCGCCATTATTTATTATATTGTGTTACAAATTGTTAGCTGGATGCGCATCAATCCGGATTACCTGAAAATGCTTTCTGCTGTTATTGTTGCCCTGTTCCTGGCTGTGCCGTACTGGAAGAGCCGGTATGCTGTACGACGCAAGATAACAAAAACAACAGGAGGTGGCGGAGATGCTTGAGTTGAAAAATATCCGCAAGACCTTTAATGCGGGCACCATTAACGAAAAGTTAGCTCTGGATGACCTCAACCTGACGCTCAATGAAGGAGACTTTGTTACTGTTATTGGTGGAAACGGTGCAGGGAAAAGCACTATGCTCAATGCGATTGCCGGTATCTGGCCTCTGGATAGTGGCAGCATTGTGATCGACGGCAAGGATGTATCCCGCCTGCCGGAGTTCAAGCGTGCCGCTTATATTGGCCGCGTTTTTCAGGACCCCATGATGGGTACGGCTGGCTCTATGAATATAGAGGATAATCTGGCCCTGGCGGCCCGCCGGGGCAAACGACGGAACCTACGCTGGGGCATCCGTGCGGAAGAGCGCGTGGCCTATAAAGAGATGTTGGCTGATTTGGGACTGGGTCTGGAATCTCGGCTTACTGCCAGTGTGGGACTGCTTTCCGGTGGCCAGCGGCAGGCCTTGACTTTATTGATGGCATCGCTGCAGCATCCCAAGCTACTTCTCTTGGATGAGCATACCGCTGCGCTGGACCCGAAAACCGCAGCTAAGGTACTGGAACTTTCCGATAAGATCGTGCAGGAACATGGGCTTACTACGCTGATGGTGACACATAATATGCGTGATGCTATTGCTCATGGCAACCGACTGATCATGATGAGCAATGGAAAAATCATTTTTGACATATCTGGGGAAGGCAAGAAAAAGCTTACCGTAGAGGATTTGCTTCAGCAGTTCGAAAAGGCTAGCGGCATGCAGTTTGCTAATGACCGGGCCCTGCTGGGTTAATACGATTGTAGGAAATCTATACGCTGTTTCTAGGTTATTTGCGCAAATTTGAGGCGCTCTCTCCTCTGTAAAATAGAGAAACTTATAAAGCCATTCATAGAGCAATTTTGCTCCATGAATGGCTTTATTTTTTCTGTTGTTCCTTTGGGCTTGTCTTGTGCCTTGTAAATTAATCGCCCAGATAGGCTTTCTTGACCTGATCGCTTTCCGCCAACTCGCTGCCGCTTCCCGATAATGTGATATTACCTGTTTCCAGAACATAGGCCCGGTTGGCAATGGAAAGAGCCATTTGCGCATTCTGCTCGACCAGGAGAATGGTTGTACCGGACTGATGCAACTGCTTGATGATTTCAAATATTTGCTCAACCAGAATTGGTGCCAGTCCCATGGATGGTTCGTCCAGCATCAGGAGTTTGGGCGAGCTCATCATAGCGCGTCCCATGGCCAGCATTTGCTGCTCGCCGCCGGACAGTGTACCACCGATCTGTTTCCGGCGCTCCTTCAGGCGGGGAAACTGGTCGTAGACCAAAGCGATATTGTCTGCAATAGAGGCATTGGGCTGGGTAAAGGCGCCCATCTCCAAATTTTCCTGCACCGTCATTTGTAGGAAGATACGGCGACCCTCTGGCACATGCGCCAGGCCACGCTCTACAATTTTGTGCGGCGCGGTATGGGAAATATTTTCACCCATAAAGCTGATGGAGCCAGTCTTGGAGCGCAACAGACCGGAAATTGTCTGCAAAATGGTCGTTTTGCCAGCGCCGTTTGCCCCAATCAGGGTAATAATTTCTCCCTCATTGATATCAAAAGAAACGCCCTTAATGGCATGAATGGCACCGTAATAGACATTAATATTATCAACCGTTAAAATTGTACGCATTGCTCAGTCCTCCTTTTTCTTGCCAAGATAAGCCTCGATGACTTCTGGATTGGACTGGATTTGCTCTGGCGTACCCTTGGCAATGATACGTCCATAGTTGAGCACAGCAATGGCTTCACAGATACCCATAACCAGATTCATATCGTGCTCAATAAGCATAATGGCAATCTGGAAGGTATCGCGTATGTTGCGGATGGTTTCCATTAGCTCTGCTGTTTCAGAAGGATTCATACCAGCTGCTGGTTCATCCAGCAGCAGCAGGCACGGATTGGTGGCCAGCGCACGGATAATCTCTAAACGGCGCTGCGCCCCATAGGGCAGACTCCCGGCTTTATGGTTTGCCAGATGCTGCATATCAAAGATGGAGAGTAGCTCCATGGCCTTTTCATGCGCCGCTTTTTCATTTTTCCAGTAGCTGGGTAGACGGAAAACGCCGCTAAACATGCCGTATTTTATCTCATGATGCAGGCCAGTTTTAACGTTTTCTTCTACGGTTAAATTGTTAAACAAGCGTATATTCTGAAAGGTACGGGCAATACCAGCACGATTAATCTGCACGGTATTCATATTGGCGGTATCCTTGCCATCCAGCAGAATGCTTCCGCGGCTGGGCTGGTAGACTTTGGTCAGTAGATTAAATGCCGTAGTTTTACCTGCACCATTGGGGCCAATCAGACCGGATATCTCTGTGCGGCCAATGGTAATGTTAAAGTCATCCACTGCGGTAAGGCCACCAAAATCAATGCCCAAATTGTGGGTTTCCAAAATGGGTGGCTTGTCTAAATCTCGCTCCGTAAGTAAGGCTGCCTGAGAAGGCATGTGAATCAGTTTACTCATTGTGCGCACCCCCATTCTCCGTATCCACTATTCCCGACTTCTTTTTCGCTGGACGGAATCTACCGAAAATTTTGCTTAATAAAGCGTGGAATTGCGGATTGTTGGTTGCCAGCATAACAAGAATGAGGATGATGGCGTAGGCCAACATGCG
>CALXSV010000144.1 GCA_944391235.1 uncultured Clostridia bacterium
TGGGAAATGTCACCTCTTTCTCGGTCGAATCCATCCCTGCCAGCTGCAGACCAATGGAAAGCTGCGGCTGCCTGCCCTGTGCATCCGGATGGCAGGTGTAGGTGGTAAAAGTCCAGGTGCGCGCGTAGTCAAAGCTGGCGTTTACTTTGGCGGACTGATCAAAAGAGGAGCCGCCAAAAAAGTTCCAGCTGGTATTGGGCATGGCGTTTTCCACAAAATAGCAGGTTCGGCTGCTCACTGTAACACTGCCTGTTTCGCCCTCGGCACGCAGTTGACGCAGCCAGGGCAGGGGGCTGCCGGGATACATAACTTGGCTGAAAGATACAGTGGACAGAATACGCTCCCCACTTTCTTCAACAATCCAGGCGTCCTCGTAGCGCACTCGCAGGGGAATGATCACACAGCCGTCAGAGTAGGGATTGCCCTCGCTGTCGCACAGCCAGCCCTCCCCGTCTTCATTCATAAAGGCGCTAACGCCGCAGGCCAGCAGCGCCTGATATGTACCGTCGCTGTTTTGGATTAGATCAAAAATGCTGTAGCCCTTGCTGACATCCGCATAATCCAGGCCACGCCCCGAATCCAGATGATAGGCAACCCAGCCCTCGTTTTCTGCATTCTGCCGCATTTGTGCTTCCAGCGTCTCATGCTGGCTGAGCGAGGAGGCGCTGGCAATATAAATGCCGTTTTCCAGCAGCAAGCCCTTGGCATAGGTGTCCAGCGCGCCGGCAACGGTTGTGCAGCGGTTGATTCTGGCCATGGCCATAGCCTGTGTTAGCTGCTCAGGCTGGCTGGGCAGGAAGTTTTGCTGTGCATAAGCGTTCGCTGTGCCCATAAGCGTGGGACAGGCCAGGATTACCAGGATGCACAGCGAAACTAGGGCCATGCCGCGCGGATATTTCTTAAAGCGCACAATGGCAGCAATCCGGCGGGCGATATTTTTGCCGCCATTGGAAATGGAGCTTGTTCCGGGTGCCCGTGCATAGCGCTCGTTGGCCATACTGAGTAAGATATTGCCGTAGGCGCGCCGCTCTTCTCCCTCCAGACGCTCTAGAACCCGTTGGTCGCACAGGGCCTCCAGATCATTGCCAATCCGTTTACATATATAGTGGATAAAAGGGTTGCACCAGTGCAGAGCACGCAGCAGGCACCAGAGCATATTTTGTAGTGTATCGTGGTATTTCAGGTGCAGCAGCTCGTGTAGAATGACTTTGTCATCCATCTCCCTGCCTTCCGGAAGCACCAATATGGGCCGCAGACCACCGCAGATGAAAGCAGATTGCAGGCCGGGCAGCAGCATGATTGGACAGCCCTTTAGCCCGTATTGCGCGCATACCCGCTGGATTTGCTTTTCTACCTGCTGGGGGGCCGGCTGCGCCTGTCGCAGCAGCAGGCGTAGCCGGCAGAAGCTAAGGGCATACCACAGCACAGACACTACGACGCCGGCTGCATATAGGACAAGCAGCCAGTCGGTAATGCTTTGCGGTGCACCAGAAAATGTAGGTAGTACATGCTTCAGGGAGATAGGCGTGTAAACGGCTGTGTATGCTGAATCCAGCGTACGCTCCACCGCAGCCTTGCCGGTTTCCAGCCATAGCGGCAGAGGCAGCAGAATATGGCGCTGCATGCTTACCGGCAGAACAATACGCAGTGCCAGCAGGCTCCAGATTCCGTACTGCCAACGTGGGGAAAGCTTGTCTGCCATCAGCCTCTTTATCAGCAGCAGCACTGCCGCTACCAGCGATACGGAGAGGGTTTGCAGCAGAAAGGCCCAGATTGTATGCATTGCTATACCTCCATTTCATCCAGCATTCTACGCAGGCGCTCCAACTCTTGCTGGGAAATGGTGGATTCCTTGAGAAAGGCTGCGATTAAATCACCGGTCGCACCACCGTATACCTTGTTGAGCAGGGTATCCCTTTCCTGCTTGGCACAGGCTTCGCGCGATACGGCTGCTGCATAGGGCCGTGTCTGTGCGTGATCAATATGCACCAGCCCCTTGGCTTCCATGCGCCTTAGATAGGTGTAAACGGTATTTTTGCTCCATTTGTTTACCGCTTGCAGTTCCTTGGTAATTTCCCCCAGGGAAAAGCGTTCTCCAGACCAAAGAATACTTAGAACCGACCACTCAGCTTCCGTGCATTTCATATGTTTTCCTCCTACAGTTGTAGTAAGTATATCTTACATGTGTAGGAAGGCGTTGTCAATAGAAAGTTGTGCCTGTTCTTGCTTGTAAGCTGCTCCCTGGTTCGAATGAGATACTTTTGTGTACAAATGCGTTGTACACACAAAAACCGGCGTGACGAAAGTCACGCCGGTTGTAGATGTATGGGGTTTTCCAATTTACAGTGGGGCAGATGTGCCGGTTGCTTATTGCTGCGGCTGGGCTTGTGTCGTCCTTTTTCCCAGGTAAGCTTCTTTCACCCGCTCGTCCGCCAGCAATTCCGCGCCGCTGCCATGCATGGTAATGGTGCCGGTTTCCATCACATAGGCCCAGTCTGCGGTTTGCAACGCCATATTCGCGTTTTGCTCAATCAACAGAATGGTCACGCCCTTTTTATTGATTTCACGGATAATGGAAAAAATATCCTTAACCACCAGCGGTGCCAGACCTAAGGAAGGTTCATCCATCATCATCAGGCGCGGCCTGCTCATCAGCGCGCGGCCTACAGCCAGCATTTGCTGCTCACCGCCGGATAGGGTGCCGCCCAGCTGCCAATGCCGCTCCTTGAGGCGGGGAAACAAATCATACACCCATTCTATATCCTCGTTCAGGTCATCATGGCGCAGATAAGCGCCAATCTTGAGGTTCTCCAGTACCGTCATATCGGGAAAAATACGGCGGCCCTCCGGTACCAGCGTAATGCCCCTGCTGACAATGCTGGAGGGATCCAGGCCGGTGATGTTTTCGCCCATGAATTCCACCTGGCCGCTTGCGGGACGAATGAGGCCGGAAATCGTGCGCAAAGTGGTGCTTTTGCCAGCACCATTGGCGCCAATTAGGGTAACGATAGAGCCCTCGGCAACCTCCAGGCTAATGCCCTTGACCGCCTTAATGCCCCCATAATTCACTTTGAGATCGTTGATTTTAAGCATCCTCACTCACCCCCAGATAGGCGTCAATTACGTGCTGGTTGTTTTGGATTTCTTCTGGCGTACCCTCTGCAATCAGGCTGCCAAAGTCCAGTACATAAATGCGCTCGGAAATCTCCATAACCAGATCCATGTGGTGCTCAATCATTAAAATAGATAGCTGGTATTTGTCACGGATGCTGTGAATGAAGGCTGTCAGCTCCTGCGTCTCCTGCGGGTTCATGCCTGCCGCCGGCTCATCCAGGAGCAAAAGCTGCGGCTGGGTGGCCAACGCACGGGCGATTTCCAAGCGGCGCTGCAAGCCATAGGGCAGATTGCTGGCCATCTCATCCTTGAGATGCAGCAGGTTCTGCTCTTCCAGCAGAGCGTAGGTTTCCTGGCGCATGCGTTTTTCTTCCGCATAGCTTAGGCGCAGGGTTGCGGAAAATACGTTCTGCTTGGCGCGCATATGCTTGGCAATGAGTACGTTATCAAAGACAGTCTGTGTTTTGAACAGACGGATATTCTGAAAGGTACGGGCGATGCCCAGTCGGGTTACCTTGTCTGGCGTAGGGTTTTTTACCTTGCTGTACATACCGTAGTTTTCTCCGCTGTACAGCTTTTTCATCTTGCCCTTGGGGTGGTTGCTGATGATAACCTGGTCGTTAAAGCGAATCTGACCGTTGGTGGGCTCGTATACGCCGGTAATGCAGTTAAAGGCTGTGGTTTTGCCCGCGCCGTTGGGGCCAATCAGCGCTACGATTTCACCGCGCTGAACATGGAGGTTAAGGTTATTGACGGCAACTACGCCACCAAACTGCATGGTTACGTTTTCCACGCTTAAAATCGCATCATACGTCATTGGTCAGCGCCTCCCTCCTGCTTTGTCTTTTGCGCAGTATCCGTTACAGTGGTTTTTTCTCCGGCTTGCCGCTTTTTCCTGCGGCCAGCGCCCTTGATTCGTGCGGGTAGGGTAGCAAACCAGACAATGAGATTATGTAAGCCTGCTCGTATTCGCGATACGCTCAATTCGCGGTCTCCCATCAACCCTTTGCGGAAGAAAAGTACGATAATCATGATGATAACGGCAAAAACAACCTTGCGGAAACCGGTACGCAGCAAAGGCACTTGCCAGCCATTGATGAACTGTGTCTGGTCCAAAAAGCGCAGCCACCACTCGCTACAGGCGATGTATAGGAAGGAGCCAATCACAGAGCCAGAAATGCTGCCCATGCCGCCGATAACGACAATCAGGAGGATTTCATAGGTCATGGCTACCCTAAAGGTAGAAGCCGTTACTGTGGTTTGGAACATGGCCAGCAGCGCGCCGGAAACGCCGGCAAAGAAAGAGCTGATCATAAAGGCCTGCTGCTTATGCTTGAACAGGTTAATGCCCATGGCCTCAGCCGCTATTTCATCATCGCGTATGGCCTTATATGCGCGGCCATAAGAGCTGTTGATCAGCAGGCAGATCAGGGCAATACAGATGCCGGCCACCAAAAAGGGATAAAGTGTGGAGCTAAAAGTGGGATATTTACGTAGCACGTTAGAGCCGTTGGTAAGTACGCCAAGCTTATCCCATTGAAAGATGGCGCGGATGATTTCCGCAAAGCCTAAGGTGGCAATGGCCAGATAGTCGCTCTTCAGGCGCAGTACGGGCAAGCCAATCAGTGCCGCCACGGCCGCGGCTACCAGACCAGCTAGCACAAGCGCAGCAATTACCGGAATGGTAAACTGAATAATACCACCGTCAAAATACTGGTAAACGGAGTCGCGCATCTCTACCGGGATGGTAAAGATGGCATAGGTATAGGCGCCCAACAGCATAAAGCCAGCCTGGCCCAGAGAGAATAAGCCGGTAAATCCGTTCAGCAGGTTCATGGATACGGCAACCAAGGAATAGATGGCGCCTTTTTTGAGAATGGAAAAGACAATATGCGTGGGGGCTATCGTCTGCTCCAGCAACCAGATGCCGCCCAGCAGCGCCACGATGAGGATTGCGCCAATCGCATAATTGGTTTTTTTATCGTTTTGATAATCCTTATAGCTAAGTTTTGTTCTATTCATACGCTCACACCTTATCCGTATTCTTCTCACCAAAGAGACCGCTGGGCTTGACTATGAGAATCACAATAAGCAGGGCAAAGGTGAAGGCATCTGAAAAGGTGGTCCAGCCCAGACCCTTGATAATGTTTTCACAGATACCGATAATAAAGGCCCCGATTACCGCGCCGGGGATGCTGCCAATTCCACCGAATACGGCCGCTACAAAGGCCTTTAACCCAGGCATGGCGCCAATGGTGGGCGTAACGCCGGTATAATTGGTAAAGAAGAGGAGCGAGCCAATGGCTGCCAGAAAGGTACCGATAATAAAGGTGGCGGAAATTACCCGGTCTATCTTAATGCCCATCAACTGGCTGGTTTCAAAATCACGCGATACCGCACGCATGGCCATACCAATTTTCGTGTAGCGAATCAGCAGAACCAGTGCGATAACCAGTACAATGGTCAGTACAGGCGTTACCAGGGTAACCATTTTGGTGGTAGCGCTGCCAATCGTTACGCTGTCGCTAATCCAGGGGATGGCTGGATACACCTTAGTCAGACCGCCGGTGACGTACAGGGCTAGGTTCTGAATCAGGTAGGATACACCAATCGCACTGATCATAATGGACATACGCGGCGCACTGCGCAGCGGTTTATAGGCAACTCGCTCTACCAGAAAACCGATCAGCACGGTGACCACAATCATCAGCGGAATTGCCAAATACAGGGGCATGCTGGCAGCGGCGTAGATAAGGATTAAGCCGGCTGCCATGAAAATATCACCATGTGCAAAGTTGATGAGCCGTAATATGCCATAGACCATGGTGTAGCCAATGGCAATCAGCGCGTACTGTCCGCCCACGGAAATACCAGCTAATATGTAAGGCAGGTTGGTGCTGAAAAAGCTCGTCAGCGTTTCTATAAATTGTTCCATATGCAGTTTCCTCCTTTTAGGTCACTGGGAAAAGCATCCTGGCCCGGGTGCCTTTCCGAATGATCCAAAACAGGAGCTGTGTGAATTCGAAGCTGTACATGCGATTGGCGGGAACTTGCGCTCCCGCCAATCGTTCCGTAAAACCTTGCGTTTTACATTATTAGCCGGATTAGATGCCCTGAACGGTTACAAAGTCCCAAGCACCTGTTTCCGTGTTAACCGTTTTAATGTAGGCAACGTCGCGGTTGGCATCGCCTG
>CALXSV010000145.1 GCA_944391235.1 uncultured Clostridia bacterium
CGGCAGAGCTGTACGGGATCGATGTGAACAGGTATGGAAAAGCTCTCTGCTCCTTTCACAACGACCGGCACCCCAGCCTGTATGTGGCCGACGACCACTATTATTGCTTCGCCTGCGGGGAACACGGAGACGTGATCGACTTTGTAGGCAGGCTATTTCAGCTATCGCCGTATGAGGCGGCACGGAAGCTGATGGCAGATTTTCCTCTCAGCCCGGACAAGCCGCCCAGCGCAGCAGCGATCCACGCAAAGCATATCCGAACAGAAGCACAGCAGCTCATGGAAAACGAGCGGCTGTGCTTTTCTGTTCTGTCGGATTACGCCCATGTACTGCGGGACTGGAAGGTGCGGTATGCGCCGCAGTCGCCTGACGAGTCTGTTCATGCACGGTTCGTGGAAGCCTGTCACAAGCTCGATGAGACGGAATACTATCTGGACATTCTGTGCGCCGGAGATTCCCACGAACGCGCCGAGGTGGTGCGGCAGCAGATGGCGGATGGAAAGCTGGAAGAGCTGCGGCAAAGATTAGAGGAGATTCACAAGGAGGACGAAAATGACAACAACACCGCAGGCGTGGCCTGACTGGTATGACGGCAGACACATCAATGAGGTGCTGTTCTGCCAGCAGTTTTTGGACAAACACCCCATGAAATGTGTGCGCGGGCGGCTGTTCACGGTGGATGGGCTGATTGAGGACGAGGGACAAATCGGCAATCTCATTCTGGAGGAAATCTCCGGAGTTCTGACCTCCGGGCTGTCCAAAGTTGTGACAAATCTGCTTGCCAGCATCAAGCTGCAAGCCTATTCGCCGCCGCTGCCCATTGAGACGGACCGCATCCATGTTGCCAATGGGACGTATTTCATGGACGGCAGCTTTACCGCCGACAAGAGCTACTGCAACAACCGGCTGACGGTCGCCTACAACCCTGACGCACCCACTCCGAAAAAGTGGCTGCAATTCCTATCGGAGCTGCTGCAACCGGAGGATATTCCCACCTTGCAGGAATTTCTCGGCTACTGTCTGCTGCCCACCACTAAGGGGCAGAAAATGCTCATGCTCATCGGTAAGGGCGGCGAGGGCAAAAGCCGCATCGGACTGGTCATGCGCTCCCTACTGGGGGACAGCATGAATACCACCAGCATCCAGAAGGTCGAAAGCAACCGGTTCAGCCGTGCGGATTTGGAAAACAAGCTCCTGATGGTAGACGATGATATGGATATGAGCGCACTGCCCAAGACCAATTATATCAAATCCATCGTGACCTCCGAGTGTAAGATGGATATGGAGCGCAAGGGCGTCCAGAGCTATCAGAGCCAGCTTTATGTTCGCTTCCTCTGCTTCGGAAACGGTGCGCTGACCGCCTTGCACGACAAGTCCGACGGTTTCTTTCGCTGCCAGATCGTGCTGACTACCAAAGACCGGCCCGCAGGCCGAGCGGATGATCCGTTTCTGGTGGACAAGCTGCTGCGGGAGAAGGAGGGCATCTTTCTCTGGTGTTTGGAGGGCCTGCACCGGCTGATTAGGAACAACTATCAGTTTACGGTCAGCTCTAAGGCAAAAGAGAATATGGAGACAGTGAAGCGCAGCAGCAACAATGTGATCGAGTTCCTGCAATCCGAAGGGTATATCCGTTTCAAGGCCGACAGCGAAGCCAGCTCCAAGGCACTGTATGAGGCGTATCATCGCTGGTGCGAGGACAATGCGCAGAAGCCCATGTCTGCAAACAGGCTCAGCTCCGAACTTGCGCAGAATGACCGCCTTTACAACGTGGAAGCCACCAACAATGTCCACGTCGGCGGCAAACGGGTGCGTGGCTTTGTGGGCATTGAGGTGGTTAATCCGCTGCCGTATTGAAAATGAGAACCGGACTTCAAAAGTGCCGTACACACCGTACACTCTGTACGGCTGTTTTCAACTTCATCTGCAAAATACGATTTTGCTTGTGCCTGCCGTGGAGTATTTCACGGCAGCGTGTAAAAACTGCCGCTGAATCGGCGACCGGTACGCTAAACCGGCGTACAGCAGCGTACACGAGCCGGTCTTGCCGTACAGAGCCGTACACCGTCGGCTCATTTTTTCAGCCCTGCAATCAATCCTTGTGAAATTCATGAAAATTTTCACTGTAAGTCGAACGCAATTCACCGCCCAGTGATTTACCGAGAGGTGAAGCCGCTGCACCGGACTGCGGCATATCCTGCCGTTCCGTATGTTCTCATGCCGAACGATGAAGCCGATAGAGGGCTGCTGCGTACAGGGCATCACCGGCGGAAATCTGAGCGGATTTGCAGCACGGCAGATTCTTCACCGCAAAGCGCACACAGTTCACTAACTCAAAAACCAATATCACGAAAAATGGAGGTAAAAAGCAAATGAAATTCAATCTGAGAAACGAGATCAAGTCGTACATCGTTCGTCAGGGAATGACCATGCAGGAGGTCGTCGATCTGCTGCGGGATGAACACGACTGGTCTGACAGCGTGTCCAACCTGTCCAATAAGCTCCAGCGGGAGTCCCTGCGATACACGGAGGCCGTCCAACTTGCCGATGCGCTGGGATACGAGATCGTCTGGCAGAAACGAAGATAAGAGGGGATTTTTCACATGACAGATGCAGAAAAGAAACTGTTGCAGGCACAGCACCGTTTGGAAGAAGCGCAGGCGCGGAATCGAGTCAAGGAGCGAAAAGCGAGAACGCGCAGGCTCATTCAGGAAGGCGCGATTCTGGAAAAGGTGCTGCCAGAGGTGCGGACGATGGAGCTGTCTGCGCTGGAGGATTACCTGATGCAGAAGCTGGCGCAGCACGATTGAATCAGCAGAGAGGCCTTTGGGGAACTGGGGGCCTTCCTCTTTTTCTCCCGAAGGGCGCACTTACTCACCACCTGCAAAGCAGGCGGTGATATGGCCTTCTGCCACCGTGCGCTCTCCGAGGGGGATTGCGGCTTCTGCGGAAGCCGCTGGACGATGCCACAGCCCGGGTGCTGCTGCTATCGTCCACGCAGCCGGTCCCGTGATGGGGTGGCAAAATGCCACCTCACACAGTTGCCGTTTGCTTGCGCAAACCTGCCACCGGCAGCTTTGCCGCAGTAATGGGCGCGTCCCTGTGTGTGGGCGCGCCCATTTCTTTTTGCGAAAAAGAAACAAAAAACAGCCTGTGTGCAGGCGGAAAGGAAAACGAATGGCGATCTATCATCTGGAGGCGAAGATGGTCAGCCGGGGCGCGGGACGCTCCGCTGTGGCCGCTTCCGCCTACCTGAGCTGCTCCCGGATGATCAACGAATATGACGGGGTGCAGCATGACTACACACGAAAACAGGGGCTTGTCTGGCAGGCGGTGTTTCTGCCGGACATGGCCCCTGCGGAATGGCAGGACCGGGAAAAGCTCTGGAACGCCGTGGAGGAAGCGGAGAAAACCAGGGATAGCCGCCTGGCGCGGGAGTTCGTAACCGCGCTGCCCATCGAGCTGTCGCGGGAGCAGCAGACCGCGCTCCTGCAAGATTTTGTCCGGGAGCAGTTCGTGGCAGAGGGGATGTGCGCGGACGTTGCCATCCATGACACCGACGGCCACAATCCCCACGCCCACATCCTGCTGACGGTGCGCCCGCTGACGGAAGCAGGCGCATGGCAGTACAAGACCGAGAAAGAGTACCTCTGTGTGAAGGACGGCGAGGAACGGGGCTTCACCGCCGCTGAGTTCAAGTCGGCCCAAGCCGAGGGCTGGGAGAAGCAGTACCCGTATAAAGTTGGCAAAAGAAAGTGTATTTGCCCCCATCCCAGGTCGAGAAGCACGGATATGAACGAGCCAACAAGTATCCGAAAAGCACAAAGTATGGGCGGCAGAATCCCATCTCTGAGCGGTGGAACAGCGAGGAACAACTGCTTGCCTGGCGCGAGGCGTGGGCCACAGCAGCGAACCGCTGTCTGGAGTTGGCCGGCCATGCGGAGCGCATCGACCACCGCAGCCATGCGGCGCGAGGGTTGGAAGAACGGCCCACCGTCCACGAGGGTGTGGCGGCTCAGGCGCTGGAGCGGCGCGGCATTGTCTCCGACCGCTGTGAGCTGAACCGGCAGATCAAGGCGGACAACGCCCTGCTGCGGGAGCTAAAAGCGGAAGTCAAGAAGCTGGCGGGGCTGGTCATCTGCACCATTCCCGCTGTGGCGGAGCGGCTGGAGAAGCTGCGCGGCAAGGTGCTGATCTTCTGTTATCAGCTCTCCCATATCCGTGCGCGCCAGGCCAGCTATCAGGAAACCCTCAATGTGTACAAACCACAGCTGACACGGTTCACCAGATTGGTGCAGCAGATCAAGGATAAGAGCAAGGAGCGCAAGACCTTGCTGACTACGAAAAAGTCTCTACCCGCATGGCAGGTGTTCAAGCACAAAGAGTTGGCGGCCAAGATTGCAGAGCTGACCGAGGACTTAGAGGAACTGCGTTCCGAAAAGGCCCTGCTGTTGCAGCAGCTTGACTATGCGGAAGACACGGGGGCCGAAGTGTTTCGCAAGGACATCGCCGCCATGGAATCCAGCCTCCAAAAGCTGGACGAACAGGAGCAGAAATATTCTGCTGAGCTGGACAAGGTGTTGCAGGAATATGCCGAGCTGAAAGCGCAAGCCGTAGACATGGATGCCGGGGAAGTTATGAAAGCACGTTTGAGTCTGCGCCCCAACAGGGAGCGCTCTGCCGTCGAGTGTGTGAAGTCTGCCTACGGCGAGAAATATGATCCGCAGATGATGTCCGACAGCAAGCGGGATGTCTCAAATCTGCTGAACGAGGAAACAGAAGCACGATCCATTCAAGAATGCCTGCGTCAGAGACGGTATTCGCAGACACAGAAACAACAAAAGAAATCCAAACGCCATGAACAGGAACGGTAATATGCCGTTCCTGTTCTCATTTTTTATAATCCTTGATGAATGGAGGAATTGACAATATGAATATTTACGGATATGTACGGGTATCCAGCGCTGATCAGAACGAAGATCGGCAGATGGTTGCCCTGAGAGAAGCATCTGTACCCGAAAAAAATGTTTTTGTGGATAAGCAGTCCGGTAAAGATTTTGACCGTCCCAATTACAAGAAACTGGTGCGGAGACTAAAAGCCGGGGATATGTTGTATATCCTCAGTATTGACCGCTTGGGACGCAACTACGAGGAAATCCAAAGGCAATGGCGTATTCTCACCAAAGAGATTGGTATTGATATTTGCGTATTGGATATGCCCTTGCTGGATACCCGAAGTGGAAAAGACTTGATGGGGACATTTATTGCAGACCTTGTTCTGCAAATCCTGTCCTTTGTGGCGCAGAGTGAGCGTGAGAATATAAAGAAGCGGCAAGCCGAAGGGATTGCCGCAGCGAAAGCAAAGGGCGTAAAATTCGGCAGACCCGAAAAGAAAGTGCATAATAATAATTTTGAGAAAATTGTCAGGCAATGGGAACAAAAAAGACTTCCCTTCACGGAAGTCTTGAAACAGTGCAATATGAGTGAAACAACTTTTTACCGCAGATTGCGAGAAAACAGGATGCTTCAGGACAGCAAAAAAAGGATAACACTGGAAACAGCGACTATCATAAGGTGTACCTTTTGATAATGTTTTCTCTGTGTGTTGCTTAAAGATGATGTAACCAAAATCTGTCGAAAAAACTGAAAATTCACTTGAAAATTCTTCCCGTAGACTGTATAATAAAGTAAATTTTTGGCTGTCAAAAGGTACACCTTTTGACAATTGCCCTTACTTATACATCATAGGAAAGAGGAGATATGCAATGAAGAGAACCATAAAGAAAGGATTTGAACTTGTCTTAGCACTTGCCATAATGTGTACGATGGGGGCTTGCGGAGGCCAATCTACTGATTTTCAAAAAATGCTTCCAGGTTCTTGGTATGAGGCAGGACAAAACAATCCGGAGTTCATTCTATACGATGATGGAACGTGTGAAATCAGGAATGAATACGGGACAGGTAAGTGGGGGGTGGTTAACGAAGACCAATTGAAGCTTACTAATTTTTATGGCGAGAGCCGCACATTGACCATTCTATCTGTGGAAAGCGGTTGCGTGACTTTTGAAAATGATTACCAGTTATGGGATTCTCCGCAAGGCGATGTATTATCGGAGAAAACCCCAATTGCAAGCGAAAGCGTTAATGAGGAAGCTTCAGAGATTGAGATGACAACCGAATTTATTTCCAGTCAAGACTATTCAGAAGGCTTGGCTTGGGTGAGATATAAAGTTGGTGAAAAAATCTATATCGGTTGTATTGATAGGAAAGGGCAAATCCAGTTCTCTTATGATGTGACGGGCAGAAACATTACAGAAACAACGAATTTTAGTAATGGATTTTCATATATAAATGATTCGGAGACACTGTACGTGATTAATTCTGCTGGTAAAATCACGAGTCAATATTCAAAAACGGATTATGTCATCGCCTCTTTTGGGGATGGCTATGTTGTTACTGAAGAACACGTTTCTGGATTCGACGAAGATTACTACGTTTATAAGATTTTTGATGGGTCAGGTTCAGTGATATGCGATTCTGTGAGTGAGAAACTTGCAGAATTTGCTGGTGAAGATGTTGGTCAAGTTGAAAATATTAGATATTTAGGCAAAGGTGTCTTTGGCTTTCCAGTTTATATTGATGATTCTTGGACGCACGTAAATTATTTCATCTCAACAGGTATCTGGAAAAAATGGGGACTTGAAACAGGAACTTATTTCTACGATAATAGCGCCGCAACAGGAATGTGGTATTATTCACCTACAGAAGAAGATCCCACTCGTGCAGACCTGTATTATTTGGATTACGAAGGTAAAGGTTACGTTACTAAATTATCGGGAGAACTTGGTTGGAACTGGTCCTCGGATGTGGCAATGTGCGAAGGATATTGTATTTTGGAGGAATTTGAAGATTATTTAGTTACTGTAAAAATCAATGAAGGGTCAGATGATGATTTTTATAAGTTAGATGATAAGTATTCCGATAAGGTCATCTGGGATGCACTTCCTTCTCCGCTTCTTGTTAATTCTAATAGGATTGCTATTCCACTTAGAGGTGATGATGGGAATAGATATGTTGCTGTATTTGATCCTGAATGGAATATCATTATGGAGCCGCTTGTAGCTAACATAACTGCCCCCTATTCTGATGGTATGCTGGTTCTCGATGTTGATGGGAATACGGTTGTCTTTGATTCCAATGGTGTGGAAGTTTTCAACTTGTCCGAAGCAGGCTATACTTATCTAAGTAATTACTCAGATGGAGTCATAAGAGTGTCGGATGGTACAAAAGTACCAATTTATCTGGATAAGACTGGAACCCCACTATTTGAAGAGGTTGATAGTACAGATATCGTCGCCGAAATACTGAAATAGCAGTGAATTTACAAAGATGTAAAAATCTTGAATATTATTGCCATGACAGATCAAACATCGCTGTCACTTTATCGTGGGATGTAAGGGCTAAATGTTGACAGTTCTCTGCATGTGGGTAATTGGATTAATCAGGAGACTTATTTCATCAATGATGACTACGCCTACAAAGGGGGATCCGCTAAACCTTTACGAGCTTCCACATTACGTGGAAGCTCGTATTATTGAAAGGGGATATTCTTGTGAAGTGTATTAAGTGTAATACAGAAATCGAAAAAGGAGCGAAAGTTTGCCCAAACTGTGGCGCAAAGGTGACCCTCAACGCTAAACGGGTTGTTGCTGTAGTTCTTGCTCTTGCAGTTATCGTAAGTGGTATAGCATTTGCGGGATGGAAGGTAGGCTGGTTTTCATCCCAAAATACTGATTCAGATATATCAAATGATGGCTTTGTTTTTTTTGCGGATTCATTTACTGACCGAAAAATAACTGACAGCAGTTCAGCTCTTGCCGCTATTGGCGATGTGGCAGATTTGTTGGGTATTGCAGATGTGAATGCCGAATTTACAGACTGCAAAGTGGATACCGTTTCAGGTAATACATATTACCGATTTTATCAGGAGTATCGGGGTATTCCCGTGTATGGCCGAAGCGTTGTTGTCGTAGCGGATGGGAACGGAAACAGTTTAATGCTATCAGGAAATTATGTTGCTCCTACTAATGTAAGTATGGATGATTTACTTTCGCCATCCTATATAGAGCACGTAATAGGTGAGTATATTTACACGAACTGTGGGACAACCGAGTATTCACTTCAGGAAGTAGGAGACAAATTGTTATATCTATATTTTGATGAGACACTTCAAGCATATCGTGTTGCTTATGTGGTTCAGACCGATATCACAGGAATAGGGGCATATGATTTTTTTGTCGACGCTCAAACTGCCGAGGTTATAAAGGTCATATCATTGTTATCAAACGATTATGATCTCACAAATGGAACTGTTGAAAAGGTTAATGCGAAAGGGCAAATTGAAAATCAAGAGTTGGATGTGTATAGACAGTATAATTTCTATTTAGCTGCAGATCCCAGCAGGAATATTGAATTGTACAAAATGAAGGGGTCGTTCTTTTGGTTCTATTCAAAAAACACAAATGAACTTGAAGAAGTGAAGTGGGATATTTCTACACACCTATCGAGCAATTCAGTTGAAATTGACGCTCTGGCAAATATTGAAGCTGCATATGATTATTACAAATCGGTGTTAAAACACAGTGGCACAGATGGGAAAGGCGAATCAACTATTTATATTTTCACAGATTGCGGCTTTTACTCTGATGCAACAAATATTTTTGAGAATAACCATCTATACGGCAACGCCTCAAGTGGATCAATTTGTGAGGACAAGGTAACCGCAATATACATAGGAAAACCGTATGATAACGACTATGCTCTTTCCGCTAACTTTGATGTCATGACGCATGAATATACTCATGCAGTAGTTGCATTTGCTTGTGGTTTAGGGGACTCTGACGAATCAAGCGCAATTAATGAGGGGATTTCCGACATTTTTGGGGAGTTGGCAGAAGCATGGAAAAGCGGTAGCTGTGACTGGATACATGGCAATAGACACTTAGATCACCCTGAGGCAACAGGGTATCCGTCTATGCTATCTGACATAAGTATGGGTAATGAGGATTTTGCACACGGACGTTCAACGATAATTTCTCATACCGCATATCTTATGTTTAATGGAATCAGTGGCAATAATCCCAATTTCGAGGCACTAACTACTGAAGATATAGCGCAGCTTTTCTATCGCACCCTATACACTTTACCGTCAAATTGCACCTTTAGCCAGTTCCGCACATTGGTACAAAATACCGCTGAAATAATGTATCAGCAAGGTTATCCCGGCTTCAGCTATGAAAAAGTCCGCTGCGTATCGAATGCCTTTTTCCAAGTCGGAATTGATTCGGCTACCACCCCTGTGTCAAAAGAAAAGCTTGTTTTAGACATTTATGATGTGACTGGGCAACTGTATGATAATTATACGCTTTATGTCCGTCATAGTAGCGGCGCAGAAAAGAAATATACAGAAAAGGATGTTCGAGAAGGAATCGATTTCCCTATGACTGGAAGATATGAGTTTTACATTGAAGATAATGCCAATGCACTAAATCACACAAACATATATGTCAATGTGATTGCTCAGGGTGGCGTCACACAATTGCCAGTTTATACTGAGTGTGGGCTTTCCGCAATAGATACTCCAATTAGCACGACTCCATCGTCGGAATCCGTTCAAGGAAACAATGTAGTGCCTGCTTTTTTAAGCTTTCACCCATTTGATGACAGTAAATCACAATTCCTTCTTTCTACATACGAAATAACGGGAGGACTTCGTGAAACGAACGGAAAATACGGTGCTTATACTAACATGCCAGATTTTCCTTTTGTGGCCTCAATTACTGACGATTTCACGCATGATGGGCAGATGTCGAGTTTGTCTATCAGCATGGAAGATGCTAAAGGGGGACTGGATAAGCATTTAGCAATACATGTTGATAGTGCTTCGGGTGGTTCACATAATTATCTTCTCTCCCCTGGAAATGAGTGGGCCGGTGAATCTATATATTATTACTTGTTTAAGGGTGTGGATTCAGACTATTTAGTCGAAGAGCATCTTAGACCGTTTTCATCATCTTATGATGAAAATAACTTCTATTTTGGCAAGGAAGATGGCAATAGAACAGAATTTATCCGTATTGTCAGCCTTACAGACTTCTCAGAAATGAAATATGAATTTGTGGCAAACATGGGGGCCAAAGCCTATACCATAAGGGAAGACATAGAGCCGGCAGAGGGAAGCGACACTTATTTGACACTCTTTGCTCAGGATGGAGTACGCTATCATTATGATTGTGATGCTGTATTTGACTCATATGAGGAAGCGACGGATTATATTAAAGCCAAGCTCTCCGAAATTGGATTATTCAATCGTATTGGCGGAGCTACCAACATCTCTGAAAGCAATATAGTTCCTCTGTTCGTTGTGCATAGGGAAGGTATTCATGACACGGTTGCCCTGAGTTCTGCAGATACTCTGGAACTGACAGACACCTTGTATTTTGGTGTAAATCCTGACCTGTCTTCTGGCATGGTAGAAACTGCCCCAGAGAGTTCACAAACTTCATCCATCTTCGGCGTTTGGGACTCAATTGATGGAGAGCAGCGTATGATATTTACTTCTAAAGGGACTTTCGCAGTTTCTTATGAGAACGGAATTCAAGATGCTGATGGTACGGCAATCATTATCGACTTGCAAAAGGGCGAGCGGAGCTTTGGAGGCTTTACAACCAATGGTGGTTCTATTATTCTCACAATAGATATGCAACAGAAGAGCTTGGATTATTCTTTAAGTGGTGACTCTTTGTCGATTGGTGGTCTCAGCTTTCGTCGGGTTGAGAAAGCTTTGGCAAATCAATTAGTGGGCACATGGGAGAATAATGATGGAAAGTTCACATTTGATGATGAGGGCAATGTTACTGTTACCCATGGATCAAATTATGATTGCGGGATATATGCTATTTTGAGCGAGTCTGAAATCATGTTCAATATCGATGACAACGGCGCTTCAACATATGACTATTCTGTTGATGGGAAAACCTTCTCCTTTGGAAATCAGCAGTACATCAAGAATGGAGAGAGCTCAGACTATAATGAAGTAACAGTAGCAACAAACACGTTGGTCGGAACATGGAAGTCGGATACAATGGATGACTATTATGTATTTAAATCAGATGGCACCTACGAGTACTATGCCGTGGAAGTTCTTTATCAAATTGGTCAGGTTACAACGGAAGGACTATACGACATTGTTAGTACAAGTACAATTAAGGTCTATCAAGATATGTCCGGTGGTTTTTACTCAGAGTTCACCCTCACAGACGGCGTTCTAACTTCAAGCTCATATTCACCTTCGGACGGTGGCTATATTCAATACAGAAAAGTCGAGTAGTGATCGGACAATTTCGGGTATTTAAAGAGCTCTGAGCAATTTCATATACGATATAAAAATCAAGAGGAGAAATCATATGGTAAAATGTTGTGAAAGCTGCACACACGTCAAGGTGAAGAACAAGCTGTTGGGGGGAAAGATATACACCTGCTCTATAAACAATTGCAAAGTCACTGCATTAAATGCTTGCGATCAATTTGTGTGGGATGGAAATAAAGTTCTGCAATATGCTGGATTCAGACATCATGAATTTGGCAGTGCAGATGCATGCCATTCCTGTGCTCATCGGGAGAGTACTCAAGGAAAAACAGGTGTGATATATATCTGTAAGAAGAACAACGTACAGTTTTGGCCCGGTTTTTCTCCCATGGATTATATCTGCAACAATTTTGAAGATGGTGGGATTGGTGCATTGGCTGATTATATGGCTGATTTGTTGGTTGATCAGGACAGGTTCAAAAAAGGAGGAAAGTGAATAAATGCCACGATGGAAAAAAGAGCAATACATGGATGCATCAGGTGCATGGCGTATGCCTGATGAGCACTATGTGGATTATTCTGGAGCATGGCGCTCTCCAGACGATTATTATGTCGATTCATCTGGTGCCTGGAGAGGCCCCAATGATTCTTATATTGATGAAAGTGGCGGCAGGAGGTCTCCGAGAGAACAATAAATATATGGATCACTCCGGAGGCTGGCGATTTTAATTTAATCTCAGTGTGTAACAATGAAATTGAAGGAGGGAAAGTATATTATAAATAGCAAAAATCTAAAGGAGGCAGGCTTTAGGAAGAGGACAAGTGAAGAGTCGTGTAGGCGCTGTAAACTGAGAAAAATTGTCGGAGATCCAGATAGTGATAATTGTTATCATTTTTGCACAAAGCTAGACTCCGCTTTGATGAGAATATGTCGCCCTCTTATTTCGTTTGCAAGTATCATAAGGATAAGAATTCGGCTTTGGTTGCAGAATAGGCAACGGAAATGTCAAAGTGTAAGACTTCTACACCCACCAGAATGGAACATAATTCCATTTTCCGCCTTAGCTGGATATTTTTGATTCTCATCGTGATAGCAATAATATTTTACTTGCTCCGACGCTGAATCTTTGCAGGAAATTTTTATTAAAATGCATTATAATTACACTTGCGATGTTTAGAGCTTTGGAGGGTATTATTGTGGAAATAACATTTAACACTGTCATTGTAGGGCTTTATATTTTTTGTTACTTTACCTTTGGCCTAAGAGGGGCGGCAATTATATTGATAACCATATGAGCCAGCTATTTGAACCCCCGGAAAAACGCTGGGTGCGTTGTGTACTAATCGCTATCGCGGCCTTGATTTTCGCATATATTGAATTTGCAAAATTAATCATTAAGGGAATTGTCAAATCGCTACAGTTAATCACCGGAGGTTAATCTGCTGAAAAAAGATAATTGCACTGGCTACCCAAAAACATTTAGATGGGCACTGTAAAATTTGCAACTTATAATCTTGGTATGTGTTTTGTATAGTGAACAAAGAAACGAGGAGCCACAAAATTATGTATATTGTGAAAGATGTTTATCAATACATATGCAACTCCGTACCTAGCGTTCCCCCTGAAATCGGAGGAATTTTGGGTAGCATGGACGGTGTTATTTGCAAATGCCAGATTGACCTAGGACACCCTAAAAGCTGTGGCTGCTTCTATTCTCCCAATGTTGACATCCTGAATAGGACTATCAACAGTTGGAAGAAGGATGGAATCCATTTTAACGGACTTTTCCATACGCATTTTTTCGGGGTGCAAACTTTGTCAGACGGAGATATCGCCTACATAAATACAATTATGCACGCAATGCCGTCATATATTCATAAGCTGTACTTCCCCATAGTTGTGTTACCAGAGAAACGGATGGTGCCATATTTGGCAACACGCAATGGGAAGACGGTTGATATTAAAATTGATGAATTTATCATTGTATGAAGGGAGGGAGATTAATGGACAGTAGAATGGAAATCAAATTGCCGGAAGGAGCTTTCTATGGCAACTGCCGTGACTGTCGGTATGCTGATTGGAACGATACCGATTCTTACGGAAGAGTTTACTGCGATGGTGGCTACGGTGGATATAATAAGCCGAGCGACCGGAATGGATGCAATTATTGGCGAGAAGGTTAAGCAGTACAAAGCATGGCAAGCATTACCATGCCTGAAAATGGAACCTATTGTCATAGGCAGACGTTATTCCGAAAAAATTAAATCAACACCGCGGCTATTTAATAGATGGCTGCGGTGTTGGCTTTCTTAGTGGTACCCATCGTTGAGCCTTTATTATTTTTCGGTGAAAATTCCCTTGACAAATCCCATCTCAAAAGGCTATCCTGCTCCAATACGCAAAAGAGCATCGCTTCCCCAACCCGACTTTCTTTGTGGACAATGGGTACAGCGGCACCAACTACGACCGCCCCGGCTTCCAAGCTATGCTGGCCGAAATCGAGGCAGGAAAAGTGGCCGTCTGCTGCACCAAAGACCTATCCAGGCTGGGTAGAAATTCGTCGCTGAC
>CALXSV010000146.1 GCA_944391235.1 uncultured Clostridia bacterium
AATCCTCCATCACCAGACCCCCTTTGGTTTACATATTGTAGACTAAATACAGTCTACAATATGTAAACCAATTTGTCAAGCATAACTCTTTCATTATTATTTCTCTGGCTAGGCCCATCCACAAAAAAGGGTGCGGGGCATTGTATGCCTGCGCTCGCTCCTTTTCTTTCTTCTGATTTGCGCGTGCTTTTATAAGGCCATACCAAAAATATCCATCCTCCTACAAATCCAACCTTCATTTTCTTTCTGAATATGCTACCTTCATCCCTTCCATCTGTGGAGATCTGCCATTTCCTGCACGCCTCCCCTGCTAGCAATAGGGCAGCCCCTTCTCTGACCTGTCTTTCAGTATAATAATAGTTGCCTTAGGTCAAACAACCTGTTCTTTCAATTGTTTGCTAACTAATCATGGGTTGTGAGGCTATCAGACACAGGGAATGCAGTACTGTCCTACTACCCATCCTGTATAAGCCCAAAACATCTGTTTTTCCATTGCCGGGCTGTTTGTTATACTCATGGTAAATCCTTTTTAAAAACTGACGTCACTTTACTTCGATACATCCCGAATGCTATACTTAGCAAAATATTTGTGCTCTGGAGAAGCAATTCCGGTCTATAAGAATAGAGGAACTGTAAAGCACAAGGAGATGAACACATGAACGACCAGAAAATCATCGACCTATTCTGGCAACGTCAGACCACGGCCATTACAGAAACCGCGCGTAAATATGGCAGCTATTGCCACCACATTGCTTACAACATACTTGCCAATCAACAGGATGCAGAGGAGTGTGTGAATGATACCTGGCTACGACTCTGGAATGCCATACCACCACAGCGTCCAGCCATCCTGCGCGCCTTTTTGGGTAAAATCACACGCAATCTATCTCTCAACCGGCTAAGCGTCCAACAAGCGTGCAAGCGTGGCTCTGGCGAGGTACCGTTGGTTCTACATGAGCTGGAGGACTGCACCGGAAAATGGGATGACACAGCCATGGAAAGAGAGGAAATTGTAGCGAGTATTAACCGTTTTCTTTATCAATCCACAGACAAGGAGCGTGTTCTCTTCATCCGCCGCTATTGGTATCTGGATCCGATAAGCCATATCGCACAACACTACCAGCTAACCGAAAGCAATGTCAGCACCATCCTATACCGAATGCGTCTGCGACTGCGAAAACAACTGATGGAGGAGGATTTATTATGAATAATGAGCAATTGCTGCATTTAATGAGCGATATAAACGACGACCTCATTGAAGAGGCAAGCAAGCAGCCGGTACATAAGCGAAGGGGGAAATGGCTAGCTCTGGCCACCTCGCTCATCCTCATAGCAGGCATAGGCATAGCGTTGCTGGCTTGGAGCAATTCTTCAGCAGCACCCGGTCCATCCATAGTGGCAAATGAAAACAGCTCTGTGATTACTGGGACGTCAGACAAATATACAACACTGGATGCGCTATTGCTGGATATCAGCTACTTGGAGCAAAAAGCACAGCGCGGCCACCAGGAAAAAACAGGCGATGCCATCACAAATCTTTCTTCCAACTACAACGCGCAGGCACAGGCTGTTGCAGGGCAGGGCTACGCCTATCACATTACAGATAAAAGCGTGATGATTTCGCAGCTAAAGGGGGAGAATACCACCACAGTGGGTAGCATTAATCTACCGGCCACGGATTTGTTTCTGTATGAAAATACACTGGTTGTGCTCTGCGAGGAAAATGTGGGGGAAAATGAACTCATCCACAGAGTTGAACTGCATGTGTATTTTTATGATGTCAGCACGCCGGAACAACCACAGCTACAAGGCAGCTTTACACAGAGCGGCGGCAATTGCGGCAGCTTTATCCAACAGGGAAAGCTATGGCTGCTCTCTGCGGATGGACAATGTGCCTGCGGCTATACAGGAAACCTCGATAGCGCATCCTATATGCCAAGACTTAGTTGGAATGGACAGAGCATAGAAATCCTTGAAGAGCAAGTGCATATTCTCGGAGAGCCGAGCCGTATCAATTATGTAACGGTTAGCGCCTTTGATTTGGGAAGCAGGCAGAGAACCGATACGCAGGTATTCTATGGAAATATTGAGGATATCTGGATTGGGGATGGTTACTTGAGCTTTTCCACCGATGATACAAGCAAACCAACTCTGCCGGAGATCTATTTGTTTGCAACCACGGAAGTCTTGACCTATACAGGCAAACTGAATCTTTCCTCACTGATGACAACCCTGGGCATGCACGCAGAGCAGGGTGACATCATTTCCTGTAGCAAGCTGGGAGACCGCTACTGCTTAAGCGGAATCCTACACGAAGATGCAACGAACAGCAGCAACAGCTATCTGGTGGTCATCACGCTTTCTGAGGATTTGCAGCAAGTAGATGCTGTAACATCAGAAGCCATGTCGCGAAGCCTTGCGATTGACGAGATTTTCCAGGAGGAAGAGCGGCAAATCATCTGCTATTCCACGATTACCGAAACATACCAACAGCAGGCGCATTTTGCTATTGTGAGCCTAGATGCACAAGCTAATCTCCAACTCAGCCCAACGGATGTGCCAGCCGATTATCTGGATGGTATTGATATGATTTTCAGCTACGGTCGTCCCTACGGGCACCTCCAAACCCTGCTGCCGATGGGAGAGGGCCTGTACCTGCGCTATAGTGGTCTACCAGATGGGCTGGACATCTATGATTTATCCAATACGCAGCAGGTCAAGCAAATCTACGCTTCGGACGGAGAGCTGGCAGAAAATCAGCGCTTCTGCTACCAACACCATATTTATGATAAGCATACCGTTGGTCTTGTCGTACTCAATGCCGGGCAGGATGAAGATGGAGAAATAAATTACCGCCAGCGTTATCTAAGCTACAGCTATTATATTTACCGTGTGGATTATCACAATGCACAACCCTTTACGCGCATTGCGGAATACAGCATATCCGGATATGAAGATGTCACCATACTATCTTACGGGGAGGACACCTACTGCTTCAGTGCCGCCGCCATCCTGCCCGTCTGCGTTTCTCTCTAACAAGGTAACATAAAAAATGCACTTGCAGAAAAAGAACTGCAAGTGCATTTTTCTCTAAGTAAATCTAGGATAGCAGCAACAGGCTGGCTGACTGGGCAGGCAGCTCCAACAGCAGCAGGCCGTCTTGGATATCCGCCTGATAAGTATTGAGCAGACAGGCTGCTTTTGTATAGCTTCGGTCGCGCAAGGCTGTATATTCCGCAGCCGTCAGGCCTGCACCCTCATAATACAAATCTACCACACAGCGCACCGAAAAACGAGAGCGATTTACCACACTCAGCAGGGCCTCTCCCTGCGTGTCAAAACGCAGCACACAACAAACATCTCCATGTACAGGCAAAAAGGCTGCTGCACCGCTGCGCAAAGCAGGATACTGCTTACGCAACTGCGCCCACAATTGATACTCCTCTACCAATGCAGTTTCACCCTCAACAAAGGGCGCACGATTAAAGGGGTCTAAAAAGCCCTGCATTCCCTGCTCATCCCCATAATAGATAGCCGGGACGCCAGGCAGCGAATATACCAGGGCCACGGCCAACCGCTGTAAAAGCTGGCCGCGTGCATCTTGCTCCGGATGAACGCGAAAGTAAGCCTGCTGCTCGCAGCTCAACTCCCGCGCGTCCAGGCGCACAGATAAGGCCGTACGGATACGCTCAATATCATGCGAGGACAGCAGATTCATTAAAGCATAATAAATCGGCGCTGGATAATTCAATCGCTGCCGAAGCAGAAAGCCGGTTAACTGTCGACCATCCATCCGGCCAGTAAGGAAGTCCACCACAGCATTGCGCAGCGGATAGTTCATCACCGAATCCAATGATTCTCCCAAAGCATACTGCCGCGGTACGCCATAGCTGTGTTTGCTGGTTGCATCTTCCCATACCTCGCCTAACACCAGCCCGTCTGGCTGTTCTTCCTTGACTACCTGGCGAATCAGACAAAGCACATCGTCCGGTATTTCATCCGCCACATCAAGACGAAACCCAGAGGCCCCGCAGCGCAACCAGTGCCGGATTACGCTGTGGGCACCGGTTATGACAAAGTCCTGCCAAGAAGGCTCCTCCTTACGTACTGCCGGCAGACTGGCAAAGCCCCACCAGCAATTATAGCGCTCCGGGAAATCATAAAATTCATACCAGTTCCAGTACGGCGAATGCTGGCCCTGATAAGCCCCTGGCTGCGGATAGCGTCCCTCCTTATTGAAGTATACACTGTCCGATCCGGTATGGGAAAAAACACCGTCCAATATAATCCGTATCTCATAGCGGCGCGCCTCTGCACATAAGCGGCAAAAATCCGCCTCCGTACCTAAAATAGGGTCAATGCGCAGGTAGTCTGCCGTGTTATAGCGATGATTGGAATCTGCCTCAAAAATAGGATTCAGATATATTACGCCCACGCCCAGACTATGCAGATAGGGTAAGCGTTGCCGAATGGAATCCAGCGTGCCACCAAAAAAATCATTGGGACTATAATAGCGCTCGCCAGGCTGTGGTAGGTATTCCACCTGTTCCGACCACTGCTGATGCAGGCGGGGCTGCCGGCCCAGAGCCTGATGATAAGCCAGACCGCGCGCAACCGTATCTGGATGACCGGGGGCAAAGCGATCTGGGAAAATCTGATATAAAACACTATCTCGAAACCATTGTGGAGTTTGTAAGCTGGGGGTATATACAGTTAGCTGAAAGGCAGGTGGCCTATCATGGTAAACCTCGCCAAACAGGGAGCATCCCTCTGCCGCAGCGCCATAATGCCATACCTCCCCATAACAGTGAAGGCGAAAATAATACCACAAAACGCCAACCGTATCTGGCAGAGTGACTGTTATTGCATACCAGTCTCCCTCTGCCGCCATACTCACTTCTCGCAGCTCTTTATCATTAAACAGAACCAAGCTTACGGACAGAACCTGACTGCTGCGCACACGCACACGCAGCAGCACCTCACTACCAGCAGGAACTGCACCGATGGGAGAACGATAGGTGTCACTGGCACAGTTATGCAGCACACTCCGTTTTAATTCTGACAACATACGCGCCTCCTATATTATGCCAGAGGCCTAAGATGCCAGATATGACGATTATACTCTTCAATGGTTCGGTCAGAGCTGAAATAACCAGCCTTGGCCGTATTCACAATTGCACTGCGCTGCCAGGCGTCCTGCTGCTCATACGCATTGAGCACAGTAAAAAAGCATTTGTCATAGGAATCAAAGTCGTACAACACATAATACTTATCCGGTCTATCATAATCACCAAAAAGCAGAGACTGGTAAATTTCGGAAAACTGGTTGGAGCTAGTAGAACGGAGCTGCCCATTGATCAGCATGGACAGAGCATCGCGCAAAAGCGCATTTTTTTCAAAAATTTCTCCCGGTCGGTAATTGTTAAACAGCTCTATGCGATCCAGTTCCTCCACTTGGGCACCAAAAATAAACATATTTTCTGCGCCAACACGCTGATAAATCTCCACATTGGCCCCGTCCATAGTGCCAAGAGTAAGCGCACCGTTTAGCATAAATTTCATATTTCCTGTACCAGAGGCCTCCCGGCCGGCTGTGGATATCTGCTCGGAAATATTTGCGGCCGGAATGAGCTTTTCGGCCGCAGAGACGCTGTAATTTTCCAGAAAGATTACTTTGATTCTACCGTTTATCCTTGCATCTCGATTGATTAGCTCCGCCACACTATTAATCAGGCGAATAATATTTTTTGCCTTGGTATAGCCAGGGGCAGCCTTAGCAGCAAAGAGAAAGCTGACCGGGGGACCGTCCGGCATATCCCCATTGATTATACGATTGTACAGGCTGAGGATATGAATCACCTTTAACAACTGTCGCTTATATTCATGCAAGCGTTTGGCCTGCACATCAATGATAGAATACGGATCCAGAACCTCGCCCTGCGTGGCATAAAGAAAGCGGGCCAGACGCTGCTTATTCTCATGCTTAATTCGGGCGAAATCCTCGCGGAAACCCGCATCCTCCGAATATGGCAGCAAATTGTCCAGCTGATTATAATCCTGCAACCAACCCTCGCCAATGGTCTGACACAGCAAACGGCTCAGTTGCGGATTGGCACAGGCCAACCAGCGGCGCTGGGTAATACCGTTGGTAATGCCGAGAAATTTATCCGGCATAGCCACATAATAATTACGGAAAGTGCGTGTTTTTAAAATATTGCTGTGCAGTTGTGAAACACCATTTACACGGTTGCATACGGCCACACACAAATTTGCCATACGTATTTCATCATAAGCAATAATGGACATCTCGGAAATCCGCTCCCAATCACCAGGATAAACCTGCCACATCTGCGCACAGAACTTTTCATTGATCACCTGAATAATGCGATAAATGCGCGGCAGTAGAGATTTAAACATGGGCTCCGACCAGGATTCCAGGGCCTCCTTCATAATGGTATGGTTTGTATAATTAAAGATGCGGCTGACAATATCCCAAGCCTCGTCCCAGCCAAAACCATTCTCATCCATCAAAAGGCGCATCATTTCAGGGATTGCCAGCGTGGGATGCGTATCGTTAATCTGAATCACCACGTGTTCGGGCAGCGTATGCAAATCTCCGTATTTTTCCTTATGATTATGAAGGATAGACTGCACTGTGGCTGAGGCTAGAAAATAGAATTGCTTCAGACGCAGCTGCTTACCCTGCTCATGATTGTTCTCTGGATACAGCACCTTGGAAATAAGCTCGGAAAGCTCCTTTTCCGCCATGGCATGTACATATTCGCCGCGGTTGAAATAGCTTAAATCCAGGCGACTAGCTGCACGCGCACTCCATAAACGAAGCGTAGAGAGCATCTGCGACTTATAGCCAACAATCGGCATATCATACGGTACTGCATAAACAGTATGATAATTTTTATAAATGATTTTTAGCCCCTGCTCTGTCCACAATTCCTCAATTTCACCATCGAAATGCACCTCGTAGCGTTCATCCGTGCGCTCTATTTCCCATACATAACCCTTTTCAATCCAGTTATCCGGCACCTCCACCTGCTCGCCATCCAGTATACGTTGGCGAAACAGACCAAACTCATAACGTATGCCACAGCCAACCGCCGGCAGATCCATAGTAGCCAGGCTATCCATAAAACAAGCAGCCAGACGGCCCAGGCCACCGTTGCCTAAACCCGCGTCGGATTCCTGCTCTTCTATCTCGCCCATATCAATGCCAAGCTCGGCCAAGGCCTGCTGGTAGGCTTGATACTCACCAAGATTAATCATATTGTTGCTGAGCGCGCGGCCCATTAAAAATTCTGCAGAAAGATAGTATAAATATTTCAAGCCCTGTTCATCCGCAGCAGCCCGCGCATCTACCCACTTATCCATGATTTCATCACGGACGCACATACCCACAGCCTTATAGATCTGATCCAAAGAGGCATTTTCCATTGTGCAGCCAAACAAACGCTTCAATTTCGTCGTTATATTCTCTTTTATTTTCTCGATATCCATCACCCAGGTGTTCTCCCCCATTCTAATAGACAGTCCCAGCTTTATAGCATGGAGCGGTATAAGGAATCATATGCATCTGCAACATGCGTAAAACCAAAATCTGCCAGCATGGCAGACCGTATCAACTGCGCCATGGTTTGCCTATCCGTATATACGCCCAAAGCCCGGTCAATGGTATCCAGCAGCTCATGGGCATTGTAATTTGCAAAGCTAAAACCCGTACCTTGACCTGTGTACTTATTATATGGCTGAACAGAATCACGCAGACCACCGGTTTCTCTGACAATAGGTAAGGAGCCATAGCGCATGGCAATCATCTGGGATAAACCGCAAGGCTCAAAGCGGGAAGGCATCAGATAGAAATCACTGCCCGCATAAATCCGGCGTGAGACCGCCTCGTTATAACCAATATAGGCGCAAAAGCGTCCCCGGTAGCGCTGCTCTGCACTGCGCAGAGCCTGCTCATATTTTTGCTCACCTGTACCCAGAATAACCACAGCAAGGCTACGACACATCAGCGGCTCCAGCACATGAAGCAGCAAATCCAGTCCCTTTTGCTCCGTCAAACGGCTAACCATAGCCAGCAAAGGCACATCTTCCGTAACGCAGAGGCCTAAATCATAGAGAAGCGAGGCTTTGTTAGCCTGTTTTCCCTGGATATCCCCAATCCCAAAATTGCAATAGAGTGCCTTATCCGTAGCCGGATTATAAATATCCGTATCAAGTCCATTGAGGATGCCGCACAAATCCGCGCGGCGGTTACGCAATATACCAGATAGCCCCTCGCCATAATAATCGTCCAAAATTTCCTCTGCATAGCTGGGGCTAACCGTATTCAGCTTATCAGCAAACACGCAGCCAGCCTTTAGAAAATCGGCAGCGCCATAATGCTCCATATAGCAAGGGGTCAAATATTGATCAGAAATACCCAGCATATCACGGGCAAAATCAAGAGAAAATTTTCCCTGGTAGGCAATATTATGGATAGTAAGCAAGGTTTTTACATTATGCTGCGGGCGTCCTCCATACTGCGTTTTTAGCAGTAGGGGCAGCACAGCTGTGTGCCAGTCGTTAAGATGCAGGATATCCGGAACAAAGTCAAGCAGCGGCATAGCCTCGGCGACAACACGGCTAAAAAAGCAGTATTGCTCCCCTTCCGCATTGCCGCCTCGGTAAATACTGTCACCAAAGTAATATTCATTATCTACAAAATAATAGACAATACCAGCATACTCCAGCTTTTCCAGGCCAGCATAATGACTGCGCCAGCCCAAATCAACGGAAAAGCTGTATAGGTGCTCAAGTCTATCGCAATACTTTTCTTTTATGATATGATGCAGTGGCAGAATAACCCTTGCATCATGTCCTTTGCGCTTTAAAAACTTAGGTAGCGCACCCACCACATCTGCCAGACCACCGGTCTTGGCAAAAGGCACGCATTCCGCTGCCGCAATCAGGATTCTCATAATATCACCATCTTTGCACATTTATACGCTTCCATCATAGAACCGCCTTCTTGCGAATCACCATAGGATACTCCGGCATACCAATTAAACTGCGGCCTTTGCGCACTACCACAGATTTATCGATAATCACGTTCGTCAACTGACAGTCGTCGCCAATTTCACTATCCTGCATGATAATACATCCCTTCAACTTGGTGTTTCGTCCCACGCGCACGCCACGGAACAGCACGCAATCCTCTATTTGTCCATCAATTTCGCAGCCATCGCCAACAATACAATTTTTCACTGCAGCATGGTCGAGGTATTTGGCTGGCGGCTCATCCTTGATTTTGGTATAAATCGTATTGCCCGTATAAAAGAGATTGCGCCGCGTATCGCGCTTCAGCATATCCATATTAATATCATAATAGGAGCGCAGAGAATGCAGGCGGCCCACGTAGCCCTTATATTCCATAGCATAAACACGCAACTGCGATAAATTGGGCAGCAGCGCGTCTGGCACAAACTCATAACGGCTGCGCGAGCAGGCGCCGTTTACCAGATACTCAAGCAGAGACTTATCCATCAGATAAATATCCATTGCCAGCTTATCCGAGTCGGAGGTCGGCGAATCATACTCAATATCCACCACTCTTCCATCCGCTTCAACCGCCAGACGCACATCCTTAAAACGTTCGCCATCGGAAAGCATATCGCGTGCTTCCACATTATATAGCATGGTAATATCCGCTTTGTTGGCCATATGTATTTCCATCATCTCATTATAAGTAGAGTTATAAATGGTATAGGAGCCGCAAAGCAGGCAGTACTGCTGCGGAGCATTGTTCACATAGTCCATCTGACTGTTAATGGCCTCACATATGCCTCGATAACGACCGGTACGGGAAGAATCTGTATCAAAAGGCGGCAGAATAAACAGGCCATTGTTTTTTCGCGATAAATTCCAATCCTTACCCGGTCCCAGATGATCCATAAGAGACTTATAATTCTGCTGCGTGATGACGCCTACATTGCGAATACCGCTGTTTACCATGTTGGAAAGATAAAAATCTATGGCCCGATAGCGCCCGCCTAGCGGTAAAGCGGCCACGCTGCGCGACATAACCAGATCACGCAAATTATGATTGGTTTCTCCAGCATAGATCAGACCAAAAACATCATTCATCATGCCAGCTTTCCCCCTTTGTTATCCACAGTGATTCCCGGCTCCAGCCAGTCTCCGTCTGCTACGCGTGCACCATCCGCCACCTGGACTGCAGTACCGAGGACAGCAATACCAACCGCGCCGCCAATTTTACAGCCGTGCCCAATCCTGACGTTTTCATCCAGAATGCTACGCGCAACCTGACTGCCACGTCCTACAAAAACACCCTGCATAAGCAAGCTATCCTGCACAAGCGCGCCCTCCTCTATGACAACGCCAGCAGAGAGGATGCTGTTGCGCACCTCACCGTAAATCTCACAGCCCTCAGAGATCATGCTGTTGCTGACCTTACCTGTATCTGCAATATAATGCGGCGGTTTGTTAGGGTTGCGTGAATAAATCTTCCATTCCGCATCGCGCAGAGTTATTTCCGGGTGTAGCCCCAGTAGCTCCATGTTCGATTCCCACAGGCTGCCGACCGTACCGACATCCTTCCAATAGCCGGAAAAGGGATAGGCAAAAATATGCTCACCACCCTGAAGCATGGCCGGCAAAACGTTTTTGCCAAAATCATGATCTGACGAAGAATCAAGCTCATCGGCAGCCAGATATTCACGCAGCCGCTTCCAACTGAAAACATAAATACCCATGGAAGCCAAATCATTTTTCGGCTGCACGGGCTTTTCATCAAATTCAACCACGCGCATCTCCGCATCTGTATTGAGGATACCAAAACGACTGGCCTCGGACAAGGGAACGCGCAGTACAGCAATGGTAGCGTCCGCCTGCTTCTCCTGATGATATTGTATCATCAGCGAATAATCCATTTTATAAATATGATCCCCGGATAGCACAAGAAGGTATTCCGGATCATACCTCTCTATAAAATCAATGTTTTGGTAAATAGCATTGGCAGTGCCGCTGTACCACTGCCCTGCATCACCGCCTTTTATATAAGGCGGCAGGATAAACGCGCCGCCGGAAAGGCTATCCAAATCCCAGGGCGCGCCAGTGCCAATATAACTATTCAGCTCCAACGGTTGATACTGCGTCAGCACGCCCACGGTATCAATCCCCGAGTTGGAGCAATTGGACAGAGGAAAATCAATAATCCGGTACTTCCCCCCAAAAGGTACCGCAGGTTTGGCCCGGTACTTCGTCAGGACACCTAGCCGGCTGCCCTGTCCACCCGCTAACAACATGGCAATACAGCGTTTCTTATTCGTCAGCAAACTATCCACCCCCATAATTGTGCTTTTTTGCAGCAAGATCTCACTGTAAAGAATTCTCCGGATCTTCTTCTTGTCTTTCCGCAATATCATCTATGTTTTCTACAGGCAGAGACAATGGATGATAGGTAAACCACAGAGAGGAAAGCGGCGGCAAATCCAGCTGCGCGCTATACTCCCTTCCAATAAAGGAACGCTTTTGCGCAGTAATGCAGCACTCCACTTCCAGCCCCCAGCCGCCGAACCGTTCATCATCGCTGTTCAATAACAACTGCAACGAGCCTGCCCCTGGTAAACCAATAACGAAATTTTGCCAGTGCACAGGCGTAAAATTGTATACGCAGACCAAGGCATCTCCCTGCAAATCCTTACGCATAAAGGCAATGGAGCTGCGGTCACGGTCATCCACATTCAGCCAACTAAAACCATCCCAGCAATCTTCAATGGTGTAGAGCGCCGGGTGCTGGCGATATAAGCGGTTCAACTCGCGCATGTAGTCCAACACACCGCGATGGGCTGGATAATCGAGCAGCAGCCAATCCAAAGGCTGATGATGATTCCATTCAATAAACTGCCCAAACTCAGAGCCCATAAAATTTAGTTTTTTCCCTGGATGCGCAAACTGGTAGCCATAAAGCGCCCTTAAAGCGGCAAACTTCTCCGTATAAGAGCCAAACATCTTATTGAGGAGAGACTTTTTGCCATGCACCACCTCATCATGGGAAAAAGCCAGGACAAAACGCTCGGAAAAGGCATATAACATGGAAAAGGTCAGCTTATCATGGTGGTAGCGGCGAAACAGATGATCCATGGACAAATACTCCAGAGTATCGTGCATAAAGCCCATGTCCCATTTAAAGGTAAAGCCTAAGCCCTCTACCTCCGGCGGATAGGTAACCAGAGGGTAGGCAGTGGATTCCTCCGCAATGGTCATACAGCCTGGATAGGTGCTGAGAACAACAGAATTTAACCTACGCAGAAAATCAACTGCCGCTAGATCAATATTACCACCATACTTATTGGGAATGTAATGCCCACCCCGGCCATAATCCAGGTACAGCATGGAGCTGACCGCATCAACACGGATGCCATCAATATGGTAGTAATCGAAAAACAGCATCGCGGAAGAGATGAGAAAACTGCTTACCTGCGGTCTACCATAATTAAAAATCAGCGTGCCCCATTCCGGATGCTCACCCTGTAAAGGGTTTTTATGTTCATAGAGGGCTGTACCATCAAAGCGGGCCAACCCATACGCATCGCGTGGAAAGTGCGCGGGAACCCAATCCATGACAACACCAATACCCGCCTGATGCAGGGTATCCACAAAATACATAAAATCCTGCGGCGTGCCATAACGCGAGGTTGGGGCAAAATAACCCGTTACCTGATACCCCCAGGATTCCTCAAATGGATATTCGGTTATCGGTAAGAGCTCTATATGTGTATAGCCCATGTCCTGACAATATTCCACCAACTGAGGAGCAATCTGCCGGTAATTGGGGACAGAGCCGTCCGCATTCCACTTCCAGGACCCCAGATGCAGCTCGTACATGGAAACCGGTGCGCACTGAATGTCCTGCGCTGCGCGTGCCTCCAGATAGTCCGCATCCTGCCAGGTATAGCCGTTGATATCCCAAATACGTGAGGCATGTTCCCCACCCGCTTCCGCATAAAAGGCAAAGGGGTCGGCCTTATAAACCACCTGACCATCGTAACCCACGACACGGTATTTGTATAACTGGCCATTGTGCAGGCCGCCGATAAAGGCATAGAACATGCCGGCGTATTTGTGCATAGGCGCAGCCTGGGCATCCCAATGATTAAACTCGCCAACCACGCTAATCTCGCGCGCATTGGGCGCCCATACCACAAAACGGTGCATATTTAACTGCTGCATATAATGACAGCCCAAAACAGCATAAGCATGAACAGACTGGCCGGCATGAAAGCGGCAGATTTCCTCTTCATCCAGATACGGGAGATAAACCTCATGTTCACGCATAACGCTTGCTACCCCCTCTCCTAATCCCGTAACTAGGCATGGAAAACATAGGACTCGGATGCACTGTGCTTCTCACTTAGCTGACGTGCTACATCTTCATAGCCCGGCCGGCCCATCAGCGCAAAGGTAGCTACCTTACCGGCCTCTACTCCCGGCTGATTAAAGGCGTCAATCTGCAGCAGCTCGCCGGCGGCTGCAGTGGCCATTTCAAAGAAGAAAAACAACTTACCCAGCGTACAGGCATTTAGCGACTCCAGCCAGATGCAGTTATTCATCTTACCATGCGTGGTTACCGCATGTATGGTAGCCTGCATCTCATGGGCAATCAGCTCGTTAAAGCTGTGTCCGCATACATAATCCGCTTCAAACACTGGCACGGCAGCAGAAGGAATAAGCAGCGTATTCCGGAAATGCTCGACACCAATAAAGGTGATAATCTTATCATAAGGCCCTTCATTATAGAGCTGAATTTGGGAATGTTGATCTGTTACTCCCAAAGCACGCACCGGCGTCTGCCCATAATGAACCGGTTTCCCCTGGTTATCAACTGCCTTGCCCAGAGACTCAGCCCATAGCTGGCAATACCACTCGGAAAAAGGAGCCAATGCGTCCGCATAGGGGAGCATCACCGATATATTGACACCCTGCTTCATTGCCTCCGTATAGAGCAGCGCATACAAATAGGCAGGGTTCTCTTCCACCGTAGGCTGCGTGCAAATTTTATCCATGGCGGCCGCCCCCTCCAGCAGAGCATCCACATCAATGCCCAGTACGGCTGCGGAAAGGAGGCCCACCGGACATAAAACAGAAAAACGACCGCCTACACCGTCCGGAACCACAAAAGATTTCCAGCCAGCGGCATCCGCAATCTTCTTCATCAACCCGCTTTCTTTATCTGTGGTGACAAAGATATTGCGCCGGAAGTCCGCCCCCATGGCTTTTTGCAGCAAATCCGTAACCAGAATAAACTGACTCATGGTTTCCACGGTATTGCCGGATTTAGAAATAACGTGAAATGCCGTACGCTTGATATCTATTACATCAAACAGGGATTGCAGGCGGTCCGGGTCAACGTTATCCTCCACATAAAAGCGCGGCCCCCCGCGGCGCTCCGCGGAAAGCGCATTGTAGCGCGGATGGCAGCAAGCGGCAAACAGTGCCTTGGAGCCCAAGGCAGAACCACCAATGCCCAGTACGACAAAGTTGTCAAAGGATGCGCGGATATACGCGCCCGTCTGCTTTACCTCAGCAACAACCTGCTGTTGGTTGTAAGGCAGTTGTCGCCAAGCCATCTGCTCCTTTTTCACACACATTGCCGCATGCATTCTGGCCACTGCTTCCGCAGCAGCAGGAATAGCGGCCATATCCAGGCCATGTTCCCCTACGGCTGGACGGAACATATTGTTAAAATGAAAACGAATCGCATTCTTACCCATAAACAAACCTCTCCCTTTTCTTACTGTCTTGCCATAACATTTCCCCAACTGGCTTCTTTACATATTCCTATTGTGCATGCGGCAGGCAGCCTCAATAACCTGTGCGGCCAGTACAGAGGAAGTCACTGTACCTACGCCACCGGGAACAGGCGTAAGCGCAGCTACAATCTGTTCAGCAGCAGCCCGATCCACATCGCCAACCATTTGCCCCTGACTATTATAACTGATTCCAACGTCGATTACTGTCTGACTGTGCGTAAAACAATCCGCACCCAACATTTCTGCTTGTCCAGTGGCTGCAATAACAATATCCGCCTCACGGCAACGCGCCGGCAAATCCACGGTACGGCTGTGACAGATTGTAAGCGTTGCGTCACGGGCAATCAGCATAAGGGCCAGCGGCCGGCCCACCACCAGACTACGGCCAATCAGCGTTACCCGCTTACCCGCTAGCTCAATGCCGAAGTGATCGAGTATTTCTATACAGGCCCGCGGCGTACAAGGAGGAAAGCCTTGCCCCTGCGGTAGCATTAAACCTGCCAGAGACCCTGCAGTAATGCCGTCCACATCCTTTTCCGGCCGCAAAGCAGCGCGTACACGGCTCTCATCAATGTGCGGGGGTAAGGGTCGGAAAATCAAACACGCATGGATGCCAACATCATGGTTTATACGTTCAATCGTGTTTAGCAACTCCTGCTGCTCCGCTTGCTCAGGTAGCACAAACAAACGTACCGCCACGCCGGCTGCAGCGCAACGCTTCATTGCACCGCGCTCATAGGCCAAATCTCCATCATTGTCTCCCATACGGACAATCGCCAATGTAGGCGTAATCCCCAAACGCTGCAATGCCTCCGCTTGTGCGCGCGCTTTTTCTGTGATTGCGGCAGACACTTCTGCCCCTTTTAGAATTCTTGCCATGCCAAACCTCCCAAGCAGTTAAAATGAAAATACCTTTTAGAATATTTTACCATAGAAAGCCACATATAACCTCTTTTTTTACGGTAAATTAAAAATAAAAAGCTTTTAACTGGCCCTGGCATAGCAGCAGGAAAGGCCGTAGCAATCAAGAATTAGTTAATGGAAACATATATCTATATAATGGCACTACGACAACACAAAGCTATTAAAAAATATTATGCAAAGGAGATGTCCTTATGCCTTTAGTAACTTCTACTGAAATGTTCCGTAAAGCATATGAGGGCGGTTATGCAATCGGCGCGTTTAACGTTAACAACATGGAAATCATCCAGGGTATTACTGAGGCTGCCGCAGAATTGCGCGCTCCACTCATCCTTCAGGTAAGCGCAGGCGCCCGCAAATATGCCAACCATACCTATCTAATGAAGTTAGTCGAAGCAGCGGTAGAAGAAACAGGTCTACCCATTTGTTTGCATCTTGACCATGGCGATACCTTTGAGCTGTGCAAAAGCTGTATTGATGGCGGTTTTACTTCGGTAATGATTGATGGCTCGCACCACGATTATGAGGACAATGTGGCCCTCACCGCCAAAGTAGTAGAATATGCCCATGCGCATGGCGTTGTGGTAGAAGGCGAACTGGGCCGACTGGAGGGCGTTGAGGACGACGTAAAGGTTTCCGCTGCGGACGCCTCCTATACGGACCCCGCACAAGTAGAGGATTTTGTGCAGCGCACAGGGGTAGATAGTCTAGCTATTGCCATTGGCACCAGCCATGGCGCCTATAAATTCAAACCCGGACAAAAACCGCAGCTGCGCTTTGATATTTTGCAGGAGGTAGCGCAGCGCCTTCCGCAGTTCCCAATCGTACTGCATGGAGCAAGCTCGGTAATTCCGGAATTTGTAGCGCAAATCAATCAATACGGGGGCAGTATGCCGGATGCAATCGGGATTCCGGAGGAAATGCTGCGTCAGGCAGCGGAAATGGCGGTGTGCAAAATCAATATTGATTCCGACCTGCGCCTAGCAATGACAGCAAGCATCCGCAAGCATCTGGCTGAGCATCCCGCAGATTTTGACCCACGTCAGTATCTGAAACCAGCCCGTCAGGCAATTAAGGATATGGTGGCACGCAAAATCAGCAATGTGCTTGGCTGTGCTGGCAAAGTGGAATAGGCTGAGCACAAAGTCAGCGTTAGCCTCTGGAGAGTCAGGCGCAAGATAGCTACTCATAAGACAGCATCACGAATAGCAAGAATAAACGGAAAAGCGATTTGCTGTACCGGTGACAAATGAAAAATGGGAAAGAAGCCAATGACTTCTTTCCCATTTTCTCTTGCAGTAGAAAAGATGGCTTTGAAATGCTACAAGAAAAAGGCCTTTATCAAAAGACTTGGCGAAGCGGACGCCATCCATCTGTGCTTAAACTGTCAGAATAGACCGTATTATTGATTTTAAGCTTCTCATTCTTATCCCGAACAAAACCCCATTTCAAGTTCTTCTTTGCTGCATATTCTTTAAAAGCGGCAAACTTGTTCTTAATTTGAATATCAATATTTTTGCTCTTATTACCGATTTCTCCACCTTTGGTTTCAATTATCCACACTTCACCGTTTTTCTTCTTTACAATGTAGTCAGGATAGAATAGCCATTGTTTGCGCAACCCATCCAGATAAACAATAGAAAAATATTGCTGTCCCGTGTCGCCGTTTTTATAAACCCAGTCAATATCATCGCGTTCTTCACAGTAATTTTCAAATAATCTTTCACATTTGGAGCGGATGCCCTCAACCACCATAGCAGATGAATAATCTTTGTAGGCATTTGACAACATTTCTTCGACATCGGTTTCTGTCGGGTCAAAACGGTACAATTCCTGCTCAGGAATGGTGAATGTAGCAGTTTTAGGCGCACCGAAGGCAAGCTGCTGAACCAGTTTAGCGGTTGCCCCTTTGAAATCTATTTTTAATTGATGTTCGTTGTTGATAATAAAGGCATAATAATTGACAGTATCAAGAGAAAGCAGCTTTTTAGGGCTTGGTACCTTTGCTCTGAACAGTCTTTCTAAAACCACCTTTGTCTTTTGCGTTGTCATTCCGATGGCTGACTTGATGGAATCGATAGAATGTAAAAGATCAATACCGTTTGAATGGGTATTCACTGTTCTTTGTGTTGTTTTATAGTGGGTACGATCCGCCGTTATAATGGAATCGGTTTTAACAAATTTGCCTTCAAGATGTAGACCAATAATCTTTTCATCAAAGCGATAGCCTGCGCCCTCAAAACGGAGCTGATTATCTGCCTTATTGTTTGTCAAGCCATAGGTTTCAACAAAATACTGATGTACAGCGTAAAAGGTTTCTCTTTCGCCCAGACCGCCTAAATCTTTGTTTCTGAGTTGCTTTTCAAGAGTAAAAGTTTTGCACTTATCTTTTAAGAACAGGCGCTTGGTCTCAAAAGCGGCATGCATGGATTCTTTAATACTTTCCTTGTACTTTTCATCAAAGGTATAAAGATAGCAGAAATCAAGAAGATCCATCTCATAGTGGGTAGCTTCTGGCATACGGCGCAATCTTCTGATGGTCTGAATTTCAAAATCCTCTGACATACGCTCCCGGAGCTTTACCAGAATCTTTGCCCTCGGACAATCCCAACCTGTTGCAATCGCCTGTTTCATCAGAAGAAAGACTGGGATAGCGGAATTATCGGTAATATTATCGATATTGATTTTTTCATCAGCCCCGCTCATCCACTTGGCAACCATCCTGTTGTCATAGGTATAGCCCAACTCAGCAAGATAGGTTTCCACATCCTGTATCAGTCGGCTGGAGGAATTTGGGAACTGAATAATACAAAGAGGGCGAATATCCCTTGTCTTACCAGGTTGTTCCGCATAGGCTGCTGCAATCGCTTTACGCTTCTTATCGGCAATGGCAATTAAATATCTATGCTCGCTGTCAAAATCACCGTTATAATCAACATCCTCATTAATATAGAGTGCCTTTGTAATCAGCCCAGAGCTAATCACATCAAGCTCGTCAATTTCATAATACTCATACAAGGGATTTTTCTTTGCGGTAGCAGAAACACGGATTATGTTCTTTGCGGAAAAAGCCTGGATTATATCATTTGCCTTCTGCGTATCATTTGCATGTTCTTCATCAATAATGATTATATATTGAATATTCTTTCGATGTCCCTCTGATATGCGGTCATAGAGATTTTTCTTTTCGCTGTCGCTGATTGCCTTATTGCCTTTTTTAGTAACAAGCTCCCAGTTTATAAAGGTTGTACTGCCTGCGTCAAAACCGGAAAGCAAAGCGTCAAAAAGATTTTTTGTTGTCTTGCCTGGCAAAAGATTTATCATCTTTTTACGGCTCTGTTCCTCCAAATCGCCTTTCCCCGGACACAGCCAGATAAAAGCGGTATTGGGATTTACCGTGTTCAAATACTTGTCAATAAAATCAATTAAAATAACCGTCTTGCCAGCGCCTGTCGGCGCTTTAACTGTAATAGTCTGCTTGCTGCTTCGATTTGCAACGGTATCAATCAGATAAAGGGAGCAATCTTCTTGAAAATCAAATAGGCCTTTGGGTAGATTTATCATCTTTCCCCCACCTCCAGAAGTTCAGCTTCAAAGTAATGATCCGGGATAACATAAAGCGCAATCCCCTTATCGGACAGCACTTTCTGTTGCGCTCCGGTAAAGAGAACAGCAGAAGATACGTACAAGGCCTTACAGGCGTTTAGTTTCTCCCTGTCTGCAAGCATGCTATCCGCGTCCTCGTCCGACAGAATAAGGATATAGTTTGTTCCATCAAGTCTTACCGAATATTCAAGCTGCACCATTTCTGTGATATGCTTGAGCAATTCATCATTTACGCTATAGTCAAGGTCATCAGAAGTTTTCGGGATAAAGTCTGTTTTATAATATTTGAGATTGGCAGGATTTGCTGTAAAAACCTTACCTTTATCTGTTGTATAACCAAGAATAACATTTGACAGCCTCTTATATGTCTTTTCTTCACAAATATTATTCTCGTTATTTGTGCATACAATAAATGTTCTGGTTCCCCCATCTTCTTGATTTTGTGCGATGACAGCGTGTGCCGTAGTTCCAGAACCGGCAAAGAAGTCAAGTACGACAATGTCCCGTTTCGGATACAGACTTATGATACGCTTTAATAAATCTACGGGCTTTTTTCCATTCGCAAAATCAACATTCCCCTCTTTGGTTAAATTTTTTGTGCCTGCGATAAAATCCCAATACGTACCCTGTAATGTTTTTTTGTATAGGACACCATCTCTTTCTTCGGATACATCTCGCAACCATGCGAACAACCTAAAATTTGCGCCCTTATAAAACTGTTCATATAGGGTTCCCTTATTCTTTCCGGTTTTGGGAACATATTCGATAGAATAAAGGTCGCTTTCAATCCCTATCTCATTGACTTTGCTCATCACGCGAGGGCGAATGGAACTTTGCGGCATAGCTGTTTGGAATATGCAGGATGCATATTTGTTATATACATCTTTTTCTGTTAAATTTTCATCTTTCATTATCTGACCAATAGATTTTATTTCATAACCTACACGCTTATAAATTTTAATTTCATTTCCATCTCCATCCGTGGTCGAGGCAACATAAATTTTTTCACCAGATTTAACCAATGCCGAAACGTATTTCCAACTTACTCCTTCATTACGATACCGCTCAATCATATCCCCAATTTCTTCATAATCGAAAGCACCGTTAAACGTGGGTAGCAAATCATAGTTCTTTGCATAAATCAATATATATTCGCAGTTCTTTTTGAATTTCTTATCTTCACCGCCCCCAGAAGCGCCAGCGATGTTTTTCATATTTACACTAATGATATTTAGAAAATTGCTTTCTCCGAATATTTCATCACAAAGCATTTTAAGCTGTGCGACTTCTATATCACTTATCTGAATGAAAATAGCACCCTCTTCAGTAAGCAAATTTCTGGCAAGGGTCAAACGTTCATTCATAAAACTTAACCACATCGAGTGTCTGAACGAGTCATCCTCTTTGACATAATTGTCATCGTACATAAAGTCGTCATTCCCTGTGTTATACGGTGGGTCTATATAAATAAGGTCAATTTTACCCTTATGTGTCTTTTCAAGTAACTTCAAACTATGCAGATTATCGCCCTCAAGCAAAAAATTATAAGGCAAACTTTTATCCATTACAATCTCTCTGTCAGGCACTTCAGTGAACACAGGAACATTTTGTTTCATTTCAACATCAACGCGCTCCTCATGTGCCTCCCAAACAAGACCATATTTCCTGCTTGTCAGCTCAGTCTCAATTTCGTTAATTGCAATCAAAGACGCATCATCAGTATGCATCTCGCGGATTTTGCTTAAAAAAGCAAGCATTCTTTGACGCTTGAGCTGGGACAGATTAGGCATTGTTGCATTCCCCTTTTTTATTTTCTCTAGTTTCTACATTTTTACGTTTATATCCAACCTATTTTTCGGTTGGAATGCTCAGCTTTGGGATTTTCTGCAGTGGCAGACATTACCCACAATGTACCAATCCTAAATGCACTCTTAATGCGACCATCCCTGCACTTACGCTAGCATGTTTCTGTAACACCACTGGTGCGAAACAGGGGAACCTTCTGGAGAGCTACATCGTCCATTTCCATAACAGGCGCTACACTTTAGCACATAGTCGACGGACAGATATCAGAAACGGACAGATGCTGCACCGAGCAGCCTCCCAGGCCGGACAGCTGGCCGGCATAAGCGCAAACCGACAGCATATAGCCCCTACTATGATAATCAAAATAAAGATGCTCTACGCTGCCCTCAGACTCTGCCAACAGTGGCTTTAACTGACGGCGTAGGCCTGTTCCCTGTAGCTTTAACAGGCTTTCTTTGGCAGTCCACAGCTGAAAAAAGGCGCGCGCTTTATCGGCCGCCGCCTGTACCTGTGCATATTCCATATCATCGGCAACAAAACGCAGCAACTTATCCTCCACAGGACGAATGGTCTCGACATCTATACCAATCGGAAACGAGGAAATAGCACAAGCTGCAGCACAAGCGCAATGGCTAAGATTAAAATGAACATGTGGACTAGCTGGCAGATAGGGTTTGCCATAGGCATTAAAGGCAAAATCTCCTGTCAAATCTATTCCGTGCTCTGTATAAAGAGCATATTTCAGCAAAAACCATGCTACAACGCTATTTCGCCGGGCCTGGCTGCTCTGATAACGCCGAACCTGTGCAGCGCGTTGTACGGGCATCAAATTCAAAAGACACGCAATCTTAGCATCATCCAAGCACCGCATCTGCTCAAACAGATAAATCATGGTTATGCCCTCCCTCCAAAATTATAAGCTACTGGGGCCGCTTTTTCAAGCAGGAGTGTCGGTTGCGCCATTGCCTGCGGAAAAGCTGGATGAAGGTAAATAGAAACAGATAAACAAGGACAAGATAAAAGATGATACCGAGCTTTTGCAGCAGCGTTAAGACAAATACGTCCAAAGGCATAGATAAAAAATCAGGTTGTATGCAACAGGGATTGACATAAGAATGTGGAATTATATAAATCCTGGATATTAAAGTTTATACATGCTCGACAACAGACGAAAGACAATTAGTAAAAAAGTAGAGGACTTTTCCTATTATGTTTAATTCTAAACACAAACAGGAAACTGAATACAGTATACCACGCACCCGCGGCAAACAGCGGCAGCCTATTCTTTTGGAGATACTGGCCTTTTTTACCAGTATTGCTCTATTGTTCTGCATTTTGGCTGCAGCGCTGGTGCTATCCATCCGCAGCGAATTGCCGGATATTACCGCCGCAGATTTAATTAATGCGCAAACCGGTTTTGTGTATGACGCCAATGGGACGGAGTTTGCTACTTTGCATGGTGGAGAAGACCGCGTTTCCGTACCCTTGGATGAAATGCCGACCTATCTCATAGATGCGGTTATTGCTTCGGAAGATATCCGTTTTTACGAGCACAATGGTGTAGATTTCCGCTCGCTTATCCGTGCTGCAGTGGTCGATATAGCCGACACGCTGCGCAACCGTGAATTAACCTTTACGCAGGGCGCGTCTACGATAACCATGCAGTTGGTCAAAAACGTGATTGGAGAAACGGAAAAGACACTCACCCGCAAGATTAAACAGATCCTCCTTGCTCTGGAATTTGAAAAAAATTATACCAAGGAAGAAATCCTCTATTATTATTTGAATGAAATCTATCTGGGCGCAAATGTTTATGGCGTGCAATCCGCCTCCTTGTACTACTTTAACAAGGATGTATCGGATCTTACCATAGCAGAGGCGGCTACTCTGGTGGCAATCTTACGCGCTCCAGCCTATTATTCGCCCTATGAGTCGCCGGACCGGACCATGATGGTGCGTAACGCAGTTCTTAATGAGATGATTACCTATAAGGAAAGCGTGTACAAAGATAGCGCCGTAGCAGCCATGGCAGAGCCCATTACTGTATACTATTCGGAAAACGATAGGGCAGATTACGAGCATCCATGGTTTGTTGATTACGTGATTGCCGAGGCCATCGATATCCTCAGCAATATGGGCTATGACTCTTCCTATGTATATACCGGTGGGGTGCGCATCTACACAACGCTGGATCCCTACGTTCAGACGGCCATGGAAACCGTGTATGCGGATGACTCCAACTTCCCAACCAGCCGCACCGGAGATATTGTGGAAAGTGCAATGGCGATTGTAGAGCCCAATACCGGTCAAATTAAAGGACTAATGGGTGGGCGCGTCTACACCACACGCCGCGGCTACAATCGCGCCAGCGATTTAATCCGCTCGCCCGGATCTACCATTAAGCCGCTGGTTGCTTACGGGCCAGCTGTTGAACTTGGCTATGGTGCGGGAACGCTCATTCAGGATGAGCCGGTTACCTATGGAAACTGGTCACCTAAAAATGACGACGGCGGCTTTGCTGGTTATGTAAGTATGCGCACAGCCATTATCCAATCGCGCAATGTCTGTGCGGTACGCACACTGGAGGCAATTACACCGCAGGTTGGCTATGAATATGGCCTAGAGCTGGGACTGCCTTTGGTAGAGCAGGATGCCAATTTATCCCTTACTTTAGGCGGACTTACCTATGGCGTATCTCCACTAGATATGGCCGCAGCCTTTGCCACCTTTGCCAGCGATAGCGTTTATACCGAGCCATACAGCATTCTACGTATTGATAATATGGAGGGAAAAACAATCTACTCGGCAGAGCCGGAAAAAAGGCAGGTATTCTCTGCCGCTACTTCCTATATCATAACCGACATGCTTTGCGATGCAGTACGTATGGGTACCGGCACTTCAGCCAGAATCAGCGGTTGGCAAACAGCCGGCAAAACCGGCACCAACGGACTACCAACTGAAGACCCGGATTACAGAGGAAAATCAGGGACAAAAGATGCCTGGTTCTGCGGTTATACAACAGCACTGGCCGGCGCGGTATGGATGGGCTATGACAATAAAACAGACGACCAAGGCTATTTACAGTATCTGACTATATACGGCGGCTCTTACCCGGCAAGGCTCTTCCAAAAGGTTATGACGCTGGCGTTGGAAAACTATGAAAATAAGGATTTTGTTCAGCCAGATGGTATCACCTACCGCGTAGCCAGCAAAAGGAGTACGCAAACCAGCGCCGGCTATGGCGATATGTGGGTATCAGGCAGCGCCTATCTTGGCTTAATCGGTGACCCGGCCACCTATGTGGATGTACAAATCTGCAATAGCAGCGGCCAGTTGGCTACAGAATACTGCCCGAGCACGCATACGGAAACCGTTGACGAGGACGATATTCCCTCCAGCTGTACGGAGCACAGCAAAGGCTGGTTACCAGAAGACCCGGGAACATCCGATACAGAAAATAGTACGGATGATGAGGAGTATGTGCATGATGAAGAGGAATACCAACAAAGAATTGAAGAATGGTTAAATAACATTCTACCCTAAGCGTGAGAAGAACTAAAAAGCCGCCTTCAAATTTAGCTGCATACCCATAAGGAAGGAACTGTATCTTGCAGGGTAGCATAGCGAATTGCTATGCTGCCCTGCTTTTTCTTTGTCGTTCAATGGTCTTTGTCCTATTCCTGTTTCAGTTCCCCGATGAAGCTCCATACGGTTTGGATTTTCAGTCGGCGGTAGCCGCTGGACTTGTCCGGTGCATAAAAGATAATCTGCTTTATAAACTCGTTGACAATCGTAGGCATCCGTTCGGTAATTGCCATATACTTCCGAATAACCGCCACAAAACTGTCCAGGTTCGCTTTGTCTTGCTTGTAGGTACGCACCATTTCCCGGTCTGCCTTGACGTTCCCCGTCAGTTTTTTCTGCTCCGCTTCATATTCAGCGGACAACTTCAAAAACCGTTCGTGAGAAATCGTGCCCGATATATCATCCTCATAGATACGATTGAAAATTCGGTCAAATTCCGCAATCCGCTATTCGTCTTGGGCGATTTCCCGCTTCCGTAAGGCGTATCATCTCATTCCAGCCCGGTCTATCAAAGGTTACCTCGGAAACACCGCAGTCAATGAAAAAGGTTGGGTTGGAAAACCGCTGTCCGCTGCATACTTGAGCAAAATCTGTTTCTAAAACGTATTGTGCAAAGGGTGATTTTTACCACCTAATACACATAAACCGGTGGCTCATTTGTGGTAAAGTGAAGCGAACAACCGAGAGAAGAACAGACGGAAAGCAGAAAGGGACATGACATGCCGATGGGCCATCATGTCCCTTTTTATAGCTCTACAAATTTATTTTTAACTACTTGCTAATTCTCTTTTTTTCCAGCTTATAAAGCCATACATATCGTTAAAAAAGAAAATTACAAAATTAACTACTACTGGTATATACGCTGGATTTTCTATGGAAGCTAATACCCATAATATTATCAGAACAATATCATTTGATGCATATCCCAGTGCATAATATGACGTCCGTAACATTGTAAGTGCCGCAGCCAAAAAACTTGTTGTGATTGAAATAGTGCTAAATACAATATTGGGTGTATTCATCGCGCGCAAAATCAAATAAAAGATGACTGTTGTTATCGTTCCCCAAAATGCAAGTCTTACAATATGTTTTCGTGTAAGCTTTTGAATCGCAACTTCTTTTCCGTTTGATGCCGGATTTTTTAACCAAGTGATTGTTGACCATATTGCCATCGGCATAGTCATGCCCAAATATGTAATCATTTCACCCCAATAACGAAATCTCCATGAAATAATTCCATACAGAATACTAAATACAATCATCAATACCTGTGCCCATGCATTTCCTTTCGCTGCAAAAATCAATGATGTAATCCCTATACACGCAGCAATCATGGTCAGTAAATCAATATCTCCTGTCAGCACGTTAGAAGCAATTACTACGAACAAGGAACCGAACCATAAGCGCCATTCCTTTCTTGTTAAACTTTTTATTGGATTGTTCATTATAATCTCCTTGATTGAATATGTTCTTACTTCCAATCAAGTCTCTCGGGATCTAATATTGGCATTGACCGATTATTTAAAATCATATCTAAGACATCACCTTTCCAAATGCGGATTTACCGCTCCGTTGCACCTATTGAAATAATAGCACACAAAAAAAGCGGTTTCAAGTTGCCCTTTTTCAGTACAAAATCCTTGTGTTCTGCTTCTCGATTCTTTTCCATTCCTTTCCTTGTTTTGAGTTAGGAAGCAAGCATAGCAAAGGGGTGCCCTTTCCTATGCTTGCATTTTTCTTATTTGGAAAAAACCAAACCCTTTACTTTTGCTCATGCAATATCCCGTCCGAAAGGCGGTATTTATTACGCGTCCCCTTGATAAAAACGACAAAAAGATTGTATGCGCTGCAACCAGTACTATAAAACCGGTTCAATAACTGCCCTAAAATATCGGTCTAATTCCTCTGGTGTTTGCTTCATTCGGCCTTTAATCCACCACAGCACCATTTCTACAAAGCTGCCAGAAATATGGTTGACTAAAAAATCCTGCGGAATATCCGTATTATTTTTCCTGTTTTGATTAACAAACTGATTTTGTATCAATTCATTTAAGCTGTCTTTAAAGTACCGTAAAAAAAGTTCGCTACTTTCACAGTAAAGCAATTCGAGGATATTCTTTTCATCTTCTTGCAGGTGCTGTAATAAATGACAGAAGACAGACTCCGGCGCATTTCTGTCAGAATACAATCCGTGCGTGTGGGTGCAATCCAATGTGCTGCTGATAATGTGGCCGAAGAGCTCTTCACACAAGGCTTTTAATAGATCATCTTTTGTTTCAAAGTGTGCATAGAACGTTGTTCGCCCTACATTAGCGGTATCAATGATTTCCTGTACTGTAATTTTACTATAACTTTTTTCTGCCAAGAGCGTACTGAACGCAGCAAAAATAGCTGCCCTTGTTTTCTGCTGTCGTCTGTCCATAATAACTCCTTCCGTACAGTTTTTCAAAAGTGTTCCATACGAAACACGGGGACGATATTATCCATTGTATTTTATTTGCACCCTGCCTACAATAAAAGAAAACAAATTGTTTGTTATCAAATTTATTGTACGGCAACTGCAAACGAGTGTCAAGAACGAATCTGTTTGAAACGTCGTGCGGATGGGAGGAATCATCATGTTAAAGAAACTCAATGATTTTCTAGCTGGTCTTCCGATGACGATTGTAGC
>CALXSV010000147.1 GCA_944391235.1 uncultured Clostridia bacterium
TATATAGCAGCTCCCCGATATAAGATACAAAGTGGCAAATGCTCTGGTCATCCTCTTTTTCTTTCCGTCGCCTTCTGCTATAAAGTGCCAATACGGCGCAAAGGTTTTCTGCCTCTATGTTCTCAACCATCGGATAGATTGCTTTTGTTTTTGTGATAATCCTGACAGCCGCCTTTGTAATCGCATCTTTCGTTGGAGCGACAGCTTCCCTGCTTCTCTTTTGCTTGGCATTATCAAGCAATATACAAAAATGCAACAGGATGCTGATCAGGCTATAGTCGTCTACGGAAATCCGCTCCTTTGCCAGCTCATCAATGATCAGATTCCGCAATATCGAAATATCATATGTGGGAAATGCTTCCTGCAACACATCGAAATTTAAAATGCCTCCATCCGTTTCTTGATAGATCAAATCGGACATTAGCTTTTGGTAGTTTTCATGGTCACCGACAATGCAGATCCGATCCTCATTGACCTCTAATCCCATACGATATGCAGAAAGCTGCTTTCGAATCGCCATCAAGTCAGACTGTAAAGTTGAATCACTTACACAAAGCTGTTCCTCTAATTCAAAGAAATCAATTTCTCTCTGTGCCAACATCAGCTTTTTGATCAAAAAATTTCTTCTCTCTTTTACACTGTCGATCCCTTTTTCAGACAAAGACGATTCGCACCACTTTTCTGCCGTGCAGACATCCGCAATTCGATAGCCCTTGTGAGAGGAATCGATCACATGGGACAATTGATTCAATTCTTTGATTCTCGTTCCGAGCGTCCGAACCGAAATATTGAGAAAACTTGAAAGCTCTTTTGCATTCACCCACGTTTTTTTCTGCAATAAATATTCTAAGATTCTTCTTTCTTGTTTTCTCAAGATCATACTACTCACCTATCAACATCAAGTAACAATTTCTTTTACGAGGCCGGTTATAATCCCAGTCTACAAAGTAGACATCTCCATATTCTCCGGTCTGTACTTTCCCGTCCCATACGACAAAAGACTCACTAGCACCCAACAAGGAACCTTTTAAATGAGCCGGACCATTTAAAAGCAAGCCCGGATCCTTTATATAAGTATCATCCTCTCCCTGTTGTGCAAAAGCCATGTGTTTCGGCCCCGGATAACGATAGTATTCTCCTTCTGTTTCTTGCGGAGGAAACAGTTTATTTAAACTCTTATTCAAATCCACCTGTAAATATTCATACCCGTTAAAATCATAATCATGCACCATTTCTTCAAAAATAACCGAACATGTCGTATGCGGCGACTGCACCACCAAGAGTCCCTTCTCAACTCCGCTGCTTTCGACAAATTGTTCAATTTCATTTTTAATATTAAAGTATGTCACTTTCTTTCCTTTAGTCTGCATAACTATTTTTTTGAAAAATGCTCTCATCTTTACCACCCAAAATCTATTCTGGCTTTTTTAAAACCAGCCAGCATATCTAAAATAACCGCTTTCGGATCCTCTGCAGCAAATATTCCGGAGCTTCCGCCCGCACATTGTGCCCCATGTTGAATTGCCCGATAAATATCTTCTCCATTTTTTGTCCCTGCGCCAATGCAAACAACGATCTCGTCACTGATCGATCGAATGGCTTTTGTTACTTCTTGCATGTATTCCGGACTTGCAGTCGTTCCGGTTCCGATCAGAGATGTCGGCTCACAAATCAAGCAGTTTGGCTGCAAGGTTGCCAGCATTTTTGCTTCCTCCACGCTGTCACAACAAATATCCACCAGCATTCCCAGCTCTTTTGCACGGTATACGGCACGAACCAGTTGGCTGACCGTCATTGCTCTTTCGGCATGATTCAAAGTCACTCCATCCACTCCCGCTTCTTTTAGGGCATCCGGCAGCACCAGACCATTTCCTCTTCCCGGGGAGATTCCATCCATCCCCTGCGCATAGATCAACATGTGATGTGTCTGTGCGCAAATGGCGGCTAGATCGACATAAGGCGCTGAAAAAGTAAAAATAATTTCCGGGTTTTCTTCCGCCAACCGATCGCAAAATTTTGCCAGCTCAAGTAATTCTTTCCCGTACATATAATTTTTGCAATTCAAGCCAAAAATCAGTTTATCTAATTTCTTCATCTTCTCTCCTTTTATCCAAATACCTGATAATAATGGTACAATACTTCTTTCATACCGCAGCACGCCTCTTTCCAAATAGTGAGCAGATCATCTGATTGTGACTGCTTGATCGCTTCAGAACCACCTGTCACAATGTCGGTGAACAAGTTGATTTTGGAAATTCCACAGCTCGCACATTTTTTTAAATTCTCATCACCGGTACTGGAACCTCCATGCAAGACCAGCGGAATAGAAAGCGCTTTTCTCAGTTCGCGCAAACGCTCAAAATGCAAGACCGGAATCCCTTTATACTTTCCATGTGCCGTTCCGATTGAAACAGCTAATGAGTCCACCCCAGTTTGCTCAACAAACTGTGTTGCAGCACTCACTTCTGTATAAACAGAATCCGTTTCTTCCTGGCTTTCATAATTCATTCCACTTCCCACATGGCCGATTTCCGCTTCCACGCTTACATGACGTTTATGCGCATAGGCAACAACCTCTTTCGTCCGTCTTACATTTTCCTCAAATGATTCCATGGATGCATCAATCATGACCGAAGTAAAGCCTTCATCGATGCATCGTTGAATAAACTCTATACTATACCCATGATCCACATGCAAAGCCACCGGTACACTAGCTCTTTCTGCGTAGAACTTGCCCAACAAAGCAGCCTCTTCAATCGATAAATATTCTTCAAACGCTTCACTGTAAGCAATAATGATTGGTTTGTTCAGTGACTGTGCCACCTCAATATAGGCACGAACACTTTGCTGATCAAAATAATCCGGAGAAGGGACAGCTACCTGTCGCCTTCTCGCATCATATAAAATTTCATTTCCCGTCACCAGCATACATCATTCTCCCACATAAGAAGTCGATTCCGCATCAACAAACTCAGTCGTATTCACGTCAGATTGTGATTTTAACCACTGTCTGTTCCAATAGATCAAAGCCAGAAGCGCTAAAACCATCAAAACCGGTCCAATAATATGAATGTTTGCTAATATAAAAGACACAAACGTAAATAGATGAACGGTCATAGCGGAAATACCCGTTGCTCCTTCAGGGATGGAGATCGCTCCTGATAAAGCAAACTCAGTAATATACGGGGCAAAAAATGAACTGATCAGCAATACCATAGATGTTCCGATGATGCCCGATACGAGCGTTCTGCCAAACTTTCCTTTATGAATAACAGTAGCCATTGCCACATCCCATTGCATCGAGCTGATTCCGGCCAGTGGAATAATTGCATTGCCTGGCAGTATCACCGCTAAGACCAATGTAATCGGCATCAACACCAAGCCAACGGTAATCGTCGTCGGATGCCCCAGCAAGACTGCTGAATCCATTCCAATATAAAGCTCCTGGCCCTTAAACTTTTTAGCCATAAACTTCTTAGCGGCATTGGAAATAGGAAGCAACCCTTCCATTAGAACCTTTGCCATCCGCGGCAGCAAATACATTAATGCAGACATGGAAATGCCGACATTTAACGCTCCCTTCCAATCATAACCAACAATAAATGCGATAACAGTGCCGACGAATAAGCCGATAAAAATAGGATCCGTAACCGTTTTGATTACTTCGTTATCTTT
>CALXSV010000148.1 GCA_944391235.1 uncultured Clostridia bacterium
AGAAACCGAGCCGCGCAAAGCAAAACCCTGCTCCTCCGTATAGCCATAAATGGCATAGCCAGCATCCGTAGGAAAGCCAATCAGATTTTTCTCTGCATCTACTAAAATGGCTTTATGATTATACATGGCTACAGAGGAAAAGCTCTCATCTATTACGTAGCTATGCGCAGCAAAAATATCCGTAGGATCGCTGATATCAAACATAACTAGCTTAAGCCCCTCTGTAGTACCGCTATCTTCATCGACCTCCAAGCCAAGGCCAAAGAGTAAATGCTCACCAAAAGGATGCAGGTATTCCGAAAAGCCGCTTATTTTTAAGGCGGAGAGGACAAGCGGTTGGGCCGGATTCCGCAAATCAACCGCAAAGAGCGGATCTACTTGGCGATAAGTACAAAAATATACCAGATCTCCGGCAAAGCGAGCAGAATAAATCTGCTCATCCTGCGCCAGATTTTCTACACTACCCACCATTTCCAACTGCTCATCCAGTATATAGAGGGCATTGTCCGTCACATAGCTATCCTCTTCCCACTTATAATTGACCCAACCATACCTTTCATCTGTATAGGTGGCGTACTGCTCATTATCCCGGGTCACAACCATACGCAAATAGCCATTGTATGCATCCAAAGAAAACTGGCTATCCAGGTAACCGTTCACCTGCGTGCCTGCGGCATAAGCAAGGCTGCCATCCGCCGCTATATCATAGCGCAGGATTTGCGTAGAAGTATAGGATTTATGCTCCTGTACGGTATAAACATCTTCCGTATAGGGCTCGCCATCCTCCGTAATATAGTTGCTGCCCGCAATATACAGGCTATCCGCATTCATATAGACAATGTCTCCCGCCCCCAGAGCCGAGCAGGAAGAACGTATTTCACCCTGCTCCAGATCAATGGCGCTTATCACCACATAGCGGGAAGATGGCGTAGGACAAAGGCAGATATCATCCGCCGGAAGTCGCTGCACCGAATCCCCTGTATATACAGCTGGAATATAGGTCGCAATATCATCCTCCTCATAAGAATACACCGCATAGCTGCTGACCACATACAGCATATTCCCCATCAGGCGCGAGGTATTATAATAGCCATCCTGTCCCAGCACCTGCTTCTGCTGCGGGTGCGCAGGATCGCTTATATCCACCAGCACCACCTGCGCATAGTCCTTCCCCCAGCCGTTGCCGGTATCCACATCATACTCATGGAGAGAGCGCAGGATAACCAGGGTATCGTCATAAATATATAAGGCTGTGGCATAGGAGGACGTCAGATCGTCTGTATTCTCTGTATTGCCCGATACTGTGATCCGGCTTAGCTCATGCGTATCCGCGCCAGCAGCGGCCAAAAGGATTACCTCATCGCCACGCAATATATAGATATAGGCACCATCGGTTTTAACGATATCGCCTTCATCAATTCCTTCTACCTGCACGTTTGTCGTGCTATAATCTGCCCCAGTGTTGGTCTCTGCCGCACTTGGCTCGCTTTCCTCCACCATATCGACGGCACTGTCATCAACTCCATTGGTTACGACGCTGGAATAGGGAGAAGACTGTGCTTCCTTAATCCTGGCCAAAATACCCTGATAATCGCTATATGCGACATAAGGATCCGGCTCATCCTTACCTGTATCCGCTACATCTGTAGAAACATCCGTATCCGTGTCTGTTTTCGTTTCATCTGTCTGGGCTTCCCATTCACAGGCAGTACAAAAAATAAGCGTAGCTGCCAGCAGCAGCGTCAACAGTTTTTTCATCGCGCTAGTCTCCATTCTATTGCTGATATTACATAAGACGAAACGGGCCGCGCAAAGGTTCCCTGCGCAGAAAACCGGAGCCACAATCATGGTTCCGGTTCCTATACAACAATTTCAAGCTATTTTGTGCCAAATATACGGTCTCCCGCATCGCCCAGCCCAGGAAGGATATAGGCATTCTCATTCAGTCGCTCATCCACGGCAGCCGTATAAATGTCTACATCCGGATGCTCGGCCTGCAACCTGCCAATGCCCTCGGGTGCAGCAACCAGACACATCATACGAATATTCGTACAGCCCTTATCCTTTAACAGGGAGATAGCGTCACAGGCACTGCCGCCGGTGGCCAACATGGGGTCGGAAACAATGACAAAGCGCTGGTCAATATCAGCGGGCAGCTTGCAATAATAAAATACTGGCTGATGCGTAGTTTCATCCCGATACAATCCAATGTGCCCAACCTTTGCCACTGGAATCAGCGTAACAAGGCCATCCACCATGCCCAGACCAGCGCGCAAAATCGGTACAATGGCAACCTTTTTACCGGAAATTTCCTTACCCACCATCGTCTGCAAAGGCGTTTCAATCATCTTATCTGTGAGAGGAAAATCTCTGGTTACCTCATAGCCCAAAAGCAGTGAAATTTCATTCAGCAGTTCACGGAAAGCCTTTGTACTGGTATCTTTTTGACGCATAATGGTTAATTTATGTTGAATCATTGGATGATCAACCAAATGCAGCGTGCTCATGGGACGCCCCCTTTATATCTAATATAGAATCCGTATTTATCGACAAATCCTGCTATATTTTATTGTATCAAATACGCCAGCCAGGTACAATATCCTTCCTGAAAAGCGGAGAAATCATAGCTTAAAGTTGAACCTGCCTCTATCGGCAAAGGCAGGCTCCTTTACCGCTGAATACCGCAAGTCCAAGGCCAAAATCGGAGCAAATGGCCTATACCATTTAAGCTATTTAATAAACAAATCAACCTGATTGCAGCCATCATACTCTTCCAACTGAACAGAGATAAACTCGCGCTCGGCAGTGGGTACATTTTTGCCCACATAGTTGGCTTTAATCGGTAATTCGCGATGTCCGCGGTCAATCAGTACAGCAGCCTTGATGCTGGCCGGACGACCAATATCCATAACCGCGTCCATAGCCGCACGTATGGTCCTTCCTGTATACAAAACATCATCTACCAGAATGACATGCATACCTGTAAGGTTAAAATCAATATAACTGCGGTTGACAATTGGGTCAGCCTGAATCGGCTCCAGATCATCACGATAAAAGGTAATGTCCAATTCACCCACTGGAATATCCACACCCTCGTTATCCCGTATATTGGCGGCAATCCGGCGTGCCAGCGGGACACCGCGCCGGCGTATTCCCAGTAGAACCAGGCCCTCACTGCCGCCATTTTGTTCAATAATTTCAAAAGAAATCCGTTTCAGGGCAGAAGTAATATTTTTTTCCTGCATCAAAGTTGTACGATATTCCATAAAAAAAGCCTCGCCATAAACTGACAAGACAAAACACAGCACAAACATCAGCAGCAAGCACGTTTGCCCCTATATATCTTGTCAGTATCTCTGTACCGACTTAAAGAAGATTAAAATCGTGAATTATTATATAATAAAGCCGCTAAGTTGTCAATTGTCGCAGCAGACAAAAGGAAAAATTGTTACTTGCAGCAAAAAGCCTTAGTCGGCAGAGCGGTTAATAAACTCTGCGCGCAGCTTGGAATAGTTGATATGCTGACTGCCATAGAGACCATAATAGCCAGAAAACAGATAGCTTACTGCAGCTGTGCAGGCAAATAGAGCCAATCCCGCGCTACCGAACAGCTCCACACTCATAACAATAGAAGCCAGCGGGCAATTGGTTACACCACAAAACAAAGCAATCATCCCAACAGCAGCGCCTAAGCCAGGCTCCATTCCCAAGAGCTGACCCATCACACAACCTAAAGTAGCGCCGACGAACAGTACAGGAACGATTTCACCGCCTTTATAGCCAAATCCAATTGTAATCGCAGTAAAGATCAGTTTCCATCCCCAGCTAAAAGGCGCGGCCTGGCCTTGCATAGCCTGCTCAATTACATGCATGCCCAGTCCATTATAATCGCTGGTACCCAGCAGCACAGACAGCACAACAATCACAATTCCGCCCAGCACAACCTGGACAAATATATTATGAAACACTCGATCCGCAAATGCATGGGTTTTATGCACAGCCACACAAAACACAATACTGATAACAGCGCATACCACAACGAGAAGCAGTAGTTTAGCCAACAACAAGAAGCTAATGTCAGGGATGGCAATTGAAAAATGCAGAGGCTCCAAACCAAAACACATAGACAGTTGGCAGGCAATCAGCGCGGAAATCACCGCGGGAAGCAAGCCCACATAATACATCACACCTACGCTGATTACCTCCAAAGCAAATATTGCCGCTGCAATGGGGGTACCGAACAGGGCTGAGAAAAAGGCGCTCATGCCGCAGATAATAGCCAGGCTGGTATCACGCGAATCAAACTTTAGCAGCTGGCTGACCTGCGAGCCAACAACGCCACCCAGTTGTAGAGCAGCACCCTCTTTACCGGCCGATCCACCGCACAAATGAGTCAGTACTGTGGAAACAAGAATACGGGGTGCAATCTTCCAGGGAATGAACTTCCCCTTACGTACGGAAACGATCATCAGGTTGGCGCCAGGGTCCTGATCCGCGGCGTCGCGATGATAGATAAACGCGATACCCAAGCCCGCCAGCGGCAGCAGATACAGCAGCCAGGGCCAGCTTTCACGGGCTAATGTGGCCCACGTGACAAAATACCGAAACAGCACACCTTCCACGCCGGCAGCCAGACCAATCAAAACCGCGGCCAACAGCCATTTTAGAAAAATAAGCGGATATTCTATTAAAGAATGGCGCAAATGCCGCAAATCCTCTCCACTCAGGTGGTTCTCCGTCAGATAGCTAGTATCTAAATGATAGGAATGAAAGGGATTCTTTTTCATGGCAAATCGCTCCCACAAATCGCAATATGGCATTAACGCAGTTATTCTAGCATTATTAAACAGCAAAAACAAGCAAAAACGTGCAAATTATGTCTAATCATGCTATAATTTTATTGCTTTTTAATACAAAACACACAGGAAACTTACAGTATACAAAATAGGAGATATATATGTTTATTGCTGATTTGCACATCCACTCTGCCTATTCCCGAGCAACGAGCAAGGATTTAACACCTATTGCTCTGGAAGCAGCAGCCAGACGCAAGGGCATACAACTACTGGCCACAGGAGATTTTACGCATCCTGTATACCGCGATATGCTAAAACAGGTGCTGATGCCACTGGATAACGGCCTCTTTGCCCTAAAACAGGAGCTGCTACTGCCGCAAAACGGGGAATTGGCCAGAGCAGAGCAAACGCGCTTTATCATCAGTGGGGAAATCAGCTCCATTTATAAAAAAAATGGGCGCACGCGCAAAGTACATAATGTAATTTTGCTGCCCACGCTGGACGCAGCCGAGAAAATATCCGCCAAATTAGAGAGCCTGGGCTACAACCTCCACTCAGATGGACGGCCCATCATTGGCCTGGACAGCAAAAACCTTTTGGAATTGACGTTGGAGTGCTGCCCGGAAGCCATTTTTATTCCCGCGCACATTTGGACGCCGCATTTTTCTCTCTTTGGCAGTTATTCCGGGTTTGACAGTATAGAAGAGTGTTTTGAAGATATGACTCCCTATATTCATGCCGTGGAAACCGGCCTGTCCTCAGATCCACCCATGAACTGGCGCTTATCCGCACTGGATAAATATGCGCTGGTTTCCAACTCCGATGCGCATTCCACCGCTAAGCTGGCCAGGGAAGCAAACATTTTTACCTGCGAGCTTTCCTACCCTGCCCTGCGCAAAGCACTTTTCCAGCCGCAGGACAAGGGGTTTTGGGGCACCATAGAATTTTTTCCCGAAGAAGGCAAGTATCATTATGATGGACACCGCAACTGCCATGTTTGCCTGTCTCCAGAGGAAAGTGCGGCATTGCAGGGGATTTGCCCGGTATGCGGCAAGCCTATCACCATAGGCGTAGCCAACCGCGTAGCGCAGCTGGCTGACCGTCCG
>CALXSV010000149.1 GCA_944391235.1 uncultured Clostridia bacterium
TTATGGTTGGTATGAAAGTTGATAAAAGCTCCTATAGCCCAGCGTGGATTTTGATGTTGCCGCGGCGTGTTCCGTCTGAATTGCTGTCGTTGTATTCGTACAGCGAATAGTAATACGGACAGGCAAACGGACCGGGTAACAGTAGCAGACCATTGTAAACGCCCGCCTTGATCCCAGAAGCATTTGTACCCATATCAATGCTGGCAAACGCGCCTCGTGTATAAATCAACGCGGCAACGACCACAACACCCAGTAGCCCATACACAACCAACCATGAGAATCCATCGGAAAGCACATTCCGAATCATTCCGTCTTTCAGCAGCATAATAAGAAAAGCGGCGCAGGTTATATATACGATAACCATGCCTCCGCTTGTGCCTATTGGTGTGTCTCCGAAAATCTCATAGATGCCCGACATTTGCGTCCATGTCTGGAACAGCGTGAGCAGGCCGATGAAGTAAAACATGACCTTGCTCTGCATGATGCGTCTGATGGATGGAACTCGGTCAACGAACAGGCCGAACGTAATGCAGGCCAGCGAATTGAACACAGCCCAGATGATGGCCGGTACCGCTCCATAGTCCAGCGCAATGGTGCGAAAATTCATCAAAGAACCAACACCCGCCCATGACGCCACAATTGAGCAGGCATAGAACAGAGTCGGTTTTTCCCGGAATTTATTTCTGATTTTTTTATACATGATGGTATTTCTCCTTTTATTATCTACGGGATATGGCGAATTATCCCGATTACCGTGACCAGCATCTTGTTGATCATGGAACCTATACCCGGCGTAAAGGAGAAGCGCCGGACGGCTTTAAAATATCGACCTCCTTGCATGAAAATTGGCGTCCACCGTTTATCGGGTGGTCGCCTTGGTTCTTGATTGGAATTTGCGAGTATAACAATATCACCTTTTCATGCGAATTGCAACGAACATGGGAGCACTATAGAGAACCATCTTCTGGTTGGGCGTTTAAGTAACGATAGCAGGTCATCCTAACCCCCGCTTCGGTGTTCCTTCCGCCTATTATTTTTGCAACTTCAGCCCACGTTAATCCTCCTATAAAACGCAGTCTAAAAATTAGTCTTGTCTGGTCGTTACTGATAGCGCCTATCCAAGCAGATATATCCTTTTCCCCTTCGGAAATCTGAATTTTTAAGTACTTTATTCGTTCTTCCATGTCCACAATAGCAATTGCAATCGCTCCAACCTTATCATGCACTCCAGGGGCCTTCGGCATTCCGTCCAATGCATGGCCGGACGGGGTGGCTGCCATCCGAAGATTGAACAACATTTCTTCGTCTTTTTTAAGCTGTGTCCTAAGCTGGTAATGCTGTGAAAGTTGACTCAAAGTCATGCCGAGTGTCCTCCTGTGCTACTGCTGCCCACCCCTATATTTCTTGGACCGGTTTTTAATCTCATAGGTCCTTTTTTGTGGCATGGGATCGATATATTTGTATCTTTCCGCTCGTTTTTTCTTTATCTTCTCAATAAGTTTTAACGCTTTCCATGTTCTGCAGTTACTCCAACAATTCGTGTGCCGCTTTTGGCAGCCAAAGCAAGGATCTGATTTTGATTTCATTTTGTGCTACCGCTCTTACGTTTGTATAAACGCAGATCGTCAATCCCGATTTCTTTCATCATTTCCCGAATGACATCTAGCCCTCCCTGCATTACCAGCATGACAGCCTCGCATAAGATTGTCATCCGGACACGCTCAAGGTTGTCCCAAGATAGATCTCCACGATTATCCTTTCTTTGACCGGCTGTTTTTTGGGTTGCCATCTTCAGTAAATCATTTACTGCGCTTTCAAGAGTATCGGGGTCAAACGGCTGTCCGTTTTTTGCAGCAGCCCATAGAGAAAGCTGTTCTAACTGGCTATACTGTGTCACTGTTGCCCATCTCCAATCTGCAGCTGTCTTTCGTTGTAAAGCTCGTACATGGTTTTTCCTTGATTATTCGTCATATACGGCAACATAACTTGGTCTATTGACACCATCTCTGTTTCCAAAATTGCCATTTGGGCCATTACCCAATCGCGCAAAATTCTCCATGCAATTCTCTCAGCCTGATTGAAATCCACCTTAATGTTTTGCGTAGAAAGCACAGCTTTTACCTTGTTTGGGCAAATGGGAAGTTTCAACCCTCGAAGTCCCGTAGGCGTTTCAATCATAAACGCAACAGAAATTGGCTTTCCCAATTCATAATCCTGTTGTATTTTTACAGCGCCATGTTTTGCCAAAGCGTCGACTATTTCCGCAACGGACTGCGTTGCTGGAACTTTTGTTGTGTAATTTTTTATAGGCATAACGCAATTTCCCTTTCTACCATCTCCCATGCCATATCCGTCAACGGACGTCCGCAGTATGAGCAGAAATTGTTAACGGGAAAATAGCAATCGAAGTTCTTGCATTTTATGCAACGTCTTGTTTCGTTTCGCAAGCACGTTCTGCATTTACTTTTGCAGTTATTGCACGGTTTCCACGCAGAACGGTCTAGTCGAGGGGGCTCGATGGCGTAAAATCTGTTTTGCCTTGCGGCCTTTTCAAGCGAAACATACTGTCCCGATGCGTTTATTACGCAGTCTCCAAAATCAGGATGGTTCAAGGCCACAATAAACCACTGCATAGCTGTTTTATAATAAACCGGTTATCCGTCCATCTTCCTCAGTTACTCCAGCGTCAGCGAATTATGCTCATTCATGGCTTTTCTCCTTTTTTATTGGCACAAACTTCATGCAGGCTTTCCTGCTTTGCGACGGCTCAAACGGTGTGCCTCCACTCACATACCGGCTAAACACTAAGGGTTTTACTTTGCATTTTCCGCGCCTTGTTCCAGGGATTCTCTGGAAGTGCTGACAGGCTCCGCACTCCTTCCCTTTTCGCATAGGAATGACCTGTATTCGGCCTTGATTATCTGCTTCCACCAGCTCTCGCAGGCGTTCAAGACTGTAGTCATCGCCTAGTATGTCCTCTATGACTCCCAAGTCGGTGCAGTCCTCGCACTCTTTGGGGCGCTGCTTTGTAGTTGCATTTTCTGCAACAGGTCCGCTCCATTCTCTCAATTTACACCGGCCAAACCGATTCCATTCGCACGGAGGAATATCATGTTTTCGGTCTCCGAAACAAAACTGCTCACACGCAGTCAACTCAAAATCGGCTAGTTCGGCCCGGTCTTTAATTGCCGTATCCCGTTCCATCGTCGCCCTTTCTAGCTTCTCCCGCAGTTCCTTCACAATAGGCAGGGCTTCCAGGTCTACTGTGGGAATTTGGCAGATAATCCCTTCAATGTCGGCGCTTGTAAAACTCTGGTTTTGCAAAACCACCGTTCCACCGTCCGACCCGTCGTTTTCCGGATCTATCGACCAAATGGCGTCCAAAACAGCCTGCCGGTCAATGCATTCAGTCATCATCCTCACCTCCGTGTTCATGCTCTATCGGTATAGGCCGGTCTGGCAGTTCCCGTAACTCCGTATTTTTAGTGCAGTGGACAGCCCACGCAATAAGAACAATAGCTCCGCCTAAAGAGGCAGTCGCCAATACAATTTCGATCAAGGACATTTTAATCACCATCCCATACACCGGCCGGCCGGATCATCGCCATTGCAACGAGCTGGTAAAGGGGCCTGATCGCATTGTCCCTGGTGGGCATCCAGTAGCCCGTTGCCCCCTGTTCCTCGCACTGGCGGCGCTCTTCGTCGCTTATATCCTCAGCCATGGCTTTCAGTGCCGAAATAGCCTTTTGCAGTACAGGGATGCTTTCGGCGCCCGACATCCCGTAGATGGTCCGAATGCCCTTGCTTTCCTCTTTAGTGGGCCCGAATACACCCGGCTTGTAATACCAATCGGCATAGTTGTATGTGACGTTCAGCCAC
>CALXSV010000150.1 GCA_944391235.1 uncultured Clostridia bacterium
GGGAAAACTGCTCGGTCGTCTTCTTTGGCTATCAGGCGGAGGGCACACTGGGCCGCCGTCTGGTAGAGGGCGAGAAAAAGGTGATTATTCACGGTGAGGAAATTGAGGTAAAGGCGGAAGTCCATAATCTTGACGGTTTCTCTGCGCATGCCGACCGTAATGAGTTGCTGGCCTGGCTGGCTGCATTTGAAAGAATGCCCCAGCAAATCTTTGTTACGCATGGTGAAGAAAGCGCTTCCTTATCCTTTGCCGAGCTTTTGCGTGAAACCTATCCGCAGGTAGCGGTTGATGTTCCGCATATTGGCGATTACTTTGAGTTGACTGCAACGCGTGTCGTAGCTCATGAGAACATCGATTTCCGCAATGTTATTGTGGAAGAGAAGGTCCTGGTGGATATCAATACCATGCTGCAGGAAATTGCGCTATCGCAGGATGCGGAAAAACTTATGCGCGTTCGCGATTTCTTAAAACAAATTAGCTAATGGAGGCTGTGTAAGTGAGCAGTAAGGCTGCGGAAAAAAACAATATGCTGGCTTTTGCGCATATGTTGGCGGAGGATAGCTGCTCTTTACCCATGGCTATCTTTCGCGATTACCGCGACTGGGGGATTGGTGACCGGGAATTGGCGCCGCTGGTACGTATTGCTGCACCGGCATTCCGGCAGGGCGGCGTTACCTTGCGCCAGGTGGCAGAGGAATTTCATTGCCCCCAGGACAAAGCGCTGGAAATTGTCCAATATTTTGTGGACCGGCAGCTATTGGAATATGATGCGCAAAAGGATGGCTATACCTGTGATAAGCTGATAGGCATGATTTGTGAAAAATGGCTAACCTGTCGCCGTATCAGTCAGGTGGAGGCGAAAAAAACAGCTGCCACTGGCGTTAGCCCATATGATGTTGTCACGGAAAAAGAAAATCTGCGCCAGTTGGGACGGCTCTATCGTTGCTTTGAGCGCGATTTTGGCCGCAACCTGCGTTATACGGAAAGCGATCGCCTACGCACTTGGCTGGATGATGAAAAATGGCCACCTGAGCTAATCGAAGAGGCCTTGCGCCGTGCCAGCCTGCAAAACAAATGCTCCTTTGCCTATATTGGCTCCATCCTGGATCGCTGGCGGAGGGAAGGACTGCTTAGTTTGGAGGACGTGCTGGCCAATGACGTTAAGCCTGTGAGCGAGCGACAGTCTGCGGGCAAAAAGGCGGCGGCGAAAAAGAAGCAAAAGCAGGATAGTAAATTTAAAGATATTGTGGATGACTTATTGTAAGTAATAGGTGGAAAAGATGGAGCAAATCTCTAAGCAGGTAAACGAACTGAATAAGCTGTTCGAGCAAATGGAGCAGCAGGCGATTGGCAGTGATGCGGACGTTTATAACTGTACTCTGTGCCGCGATACCGGGGTCATTATCCGGAACAACCGGGCTTATCCCTGTTCTTGCCGTCGCAAAGCCCATATTGAAAAGAAAAAACAGGCTGCCGGACTCAGTCCCCGTTTGCAGCGCATGCGCTTTGCCAGCTTTGATTTGTCATATTATTCCAGTCAGCGTTGCACGGAAGCAGGAGATAGCTACTTGAGCAAGGCGGAAATGGCGTTGCGTAATGCGCGTCAGTTTACCCGCAACTGCCTCAATGGCACAGCGGAGCGTGGCCTTTTGCTACAGGGTGAGATTGGCTGTGGAAAAACGCATCTGGCGGCGGCCATTGCCAACGAGCTGTGCGAGCATGATCTGGACGTGCTATTCCTTGTGGTGCCAGAGTTGTTGGATCAACTGCGCAGTAGCTATAATCGCGAAAGCGAGGGCTTGGATGAAGCGGAGATTATCAAACGTACCTATGAGGTTCCGGTTTTGATTCTGGATGACATGGGTGCGCATAATTTTACCGAGTGGGTTAGCAATAAGCTGTTTGCCATTATCAATCACCGCTATAATCATAATCTGCCCTGTATCATTACCACCAATCTGGAGTTAGATGAAATGGACGTAAAAATTGGCGCCCGCACTACCTCGCGCATTCTGGAATCCTGTGCGTTGAATACCATGTACATAGACCGTGATATACGCTTACAGCAGCGTCCTGGACGGAGGGTATAAAGCATGTTGGATGCTGTAATCTTTGATTTTGACGATACACTGGTTGCGACCAACGACGTGTATGACGCAGCGCGTCAGCAGCTATATACGCTGATGAAAGAGCAGGGAATAGCAGGTGAGGCGCAGTGGCCGGACTTTCTCAATGAGGCAGATATTGCATTTGTACAGCAAAGGGGCCATCTTTCGCCAGAGTGTTTTCCTTTGGCAATGCGCCGTACCTGCGAGCACTTTGCAGCGCTTTCCGGTATTGCTGTTTCCAAGGAAGTGCTGGATATGGCGGAAAATATGGGCTGGCAGGTATATGATACCGCGCCAATGGTAATTGATAATGCCCAGGAGGTTCTCTCCAGTCTGAAAGATAAGGCACGTTTGTTTTTGCTTACCGAGGGGTATCCGGATATTCAGCTGCCGCGCCTGCAGCGCAGCGGCTTTTTGCCCTATTTTGACGCTTACCGTATTGTGAAGCACAAGAATGTCTCTGCTTATCAGCAGCTGATTGCTGAGCAGGGGATTGACGTGTGCAATAGCTGGATGATTGGCAACAGCATTCGCTCAGATGTGAATCCCGCCTTAAGCGTTGGACTGAATATGGCCTTTTTTACCCGTTCTTCCTGGGCTTATGACCATGGCGAGATGATAGGTGAGCCATATTATATTGATAATTTAAAGGATTTGTTGGGGGTACTGGAAGCATGAAAGTAAAGGTTGCAGCCATACAAATTGATATTATTCCCGAGCAGGTGGAGCGCAATTTAAGCCGCGCTGAGGAGCTGATGGAAGCGGCGGTGGAGAGTGGCGCGGAAATCCTTGTTCTGCCGGAAATGTTCACCACGGGTTTTGATTTTGAGCATATAGAGGAGCTGGCGCAGGATGCGCAGGGCGAAACCGTGA
>CALXSV010000151.1 GCA_944391235.1 uncultured Clostridia bacterium
TAACGCAATATCCGTGCGTTTGCTGCGGGCCGCCTCCACAGTCATATAGCGCAGCTCAGAAACGCGCACACCTGTAGCGCCAATGCTTTCTATAATCAGCGCCAGGCGTTGCTGATTCAAGGCCTGCGCGGTTTGCAGCAGACGCTGGTATTCCGCACGGCTCAGCTCCCGGGCAGGGTCGCGGAAGGTGCGTCTTTGCACACGCAGTGCTTTGACGCAGCAATCCTCCCACCCGCAAAAGCGTAGAAAGCTGTTTAAGGCAGCCAGCATGGAATTGACTGTGACAGCACGGTAGCCTGTATCCAGCAAATGCTGCTTCCAAGCCAGCGCCGTGCTATGGCTTAAATCCGGCTGCGGCTGCGCAGCCAGCCAACCGCAGAAATTGCGCACATCACGCAGATACTTTTGCACAGTGCCACAGCTGTGCTCTCCTGCGCGCAAGTAGCTGGCAAACGCTTGCAGCTGTGCGCTGCTTAGCGTACGCGCGGCTGGCGCAGGCTGCTCCAGCTGCGGTTTCTGCTCCGCCTGTATGGGTACGCTGGGTGTAAGCGTGGCGGTAGTGAGCATGGGTGGCAAAAAGGGATTTACATTTGCGGCAATATCATGTTTTTCCATAGATTGATGCACTCCTCCCAGGTATACTAAACTTATTGTCTCCCAGTTTGTCCTACGCATACCGGCTTTGCCGCAAAATATTCTTGCTACAAAAGAAACGCAGCGCCTTATATGCGCTGCGTTTTTCGCATGTAAATCCGTTTTTTGGGCCATTGCAGCCCGTTGTCAGCAGATTAATAAAGATTTTCATAAAGCAGCTGGCCTGCTGCATCATACACAGAAACGCTCTGCTCCTCCTCCATATCCGTCTCAAGAGGGCGGCCTGCCTCGTCCAGCTGGCAGCTATCCACCACAGTGCGATAAAATAGGCCGTAGGAATCCTCCACCTCCACAATCAGCTGCTGGGTACTGCCGGGCGGAATCTCATATTTCTCATTGATATCCAGATACACATAGCCATAGGATTCATCTACCCACTCCGCGCTCAGAGGCTGACGGCTGATAATCCTGCCATCCTGCACTTGCAGCAGAGCAATAGATTGCACAGCATTGGCAAGGTCCTCGCGCTCGTTCCTGCAAATAATATCAATATGCAAATCCCCTTTTATCTGGTAGGGTTGACCGCCGCGGCTGCCGGAAAGATACGCGGATATGCTGGGCGCCAAATCAGTGCAAGGCTCCAGCTGCCAATCCAGGTTTTGCACGCGCAGCTGGCCACCCTCGCTAAAGCGCACTGCCTGTACCTCCGTACAGGCAAAGAGGGGAATCTGCACACGCAGGCAGTAGCCGCTATCCTGCAGCTGCATAGCGTGGGACTGGCCGTTAATCAGCAGTGTGGCGGTAGTTTGCTGAGGGCTGTAGGTTTTGGGCAAAAAACTACAGCTAAGCTCGATGCTATAATCCTGCATATTCAAATCGCCATAAGACCAATCAAAATCCGCCAGCAAGCTGGCCTCTGTTTCCATGGCCTCCTGTACGCGGCTGTAAATGGAGGAAATCGAGGCGTCCAGACCGCGGATGTTGCCATTGATATTATTATTCAGCGTGGCAATATCCTGGCGCATCCTGCCCACATTCCACAGGCACAGCAGCAGCAAGGCACAGCAGACAACAATGATCACCTTCCAAATTTTGCGCATAGGCCATCCTCCTTCTGGCGCTAAAAGTCTGCTTGTCCTAAAATTGCATCAATAATATTCTGCAAATCATCCTCGCTGCCGTACTCAAGAATAACGCGGCCGCGGCCTTCCTTACCCTCAATCCGCGTTTTCACACCCAAGCGGCTGCTAAAGCGGCGGGCAATATCCTGATGAATGAGCTGGCGGCGATCCAGCGGCCGCGGCTGGGCAGGCGCAGTCTCCTGTTTGAGCTGCTGGGCCAGCTGCTCTGCCTGACGCACGCTCAAATCCTGGCGCTCGATGGCCTCGGCAAGGCGCGCTCTCTGCCGCACATCCTCCAGTGAGAGCAAAGCGCGGGCATGACCGGCGCTGATGCGGCCTTCCGCCAGCAGGCGGCGCTCCTGCGGGGCCAGCTTGAGCAGGCGCAGGGTGTTGGCCACATAGGAGCGGCTTTTGCCCAGGCGCTGGGCCAGCTGCTCCTGCGTATAGCCGCAGCTATCCATAAGCGCGGCAAAGCCCTCGGCCTCTTCCAGGGCGCTCAAATCCTCGCGCTGGATGTTTTCCAGCAGCGACAACTCAGCCAGCTGGCTATGCGTCAGCTGGCGCACAATGCAGGGCAGATCACTAAGACCCGCCTGCTGTGCGGCACGAAAGCGGCGCTCGCCCGCCACAATCATATAACCGCCCTGCTCAGTATCAGCCACCACAATCAGCGGCTGCATTATACCGTGCTCCTGTATACTCAAAGCCAGCTCTGCCAGCTTTTCTTCGTCAAACTCCTTGCGCGGCTGCTGCGGGTTGGCATGCAGGCTGACCGCAGCCAGCTGCTCCACGCGCTCGCCGGCCTGCGCCTCCTCAAATACTGCTGCATCCGGCAGCAAAGCAGAAAGTCCCTTTCCCAGACCTTTTTTCGCCATTGTCAGCCCTCCTTATGCGCTGCGTCCGTCTTATCTGCGGAATTCTTATCCTCCATGCGGGCCAAAAATTCGCTGGCCAGCAGCTGATATTCCTTTGCCCCACGGTTGCTGCGATCATAAAACACGCCGGGCAGACCATGGCTGGGCGCCTCGGACAGGCGCACGCTGCGGGAAATCTTGGTTTTATAGACCAGCCGGCCAAAGAATTTGCGCGCTTCTTCCTCTACCTGAGACGAGAGGTTGGTACGCAAATCAAACATGGTCAGCAGCACGCCCTGCACGCACAGCGCTGGGTTGAGATTGTTCTTAACCAGCTTGTAGGTATTGAGCAGCTGACTCACGCCTTCCAGGGCGTAATACTCGCATTGCAAAGGGATAAGCAGGCCGTCCGCCAGGGTAAGGCCGTTTAAGGTAAGCAGGCCCAGGCTGGGTGGACAATCGATAATCATATAATCATAAAAAGGCGTTTGCGGACGCAGGGTGCGGCGCAGCTTGCTCTCGCGCGCCACAGCAGATACCAGCTCCACCTCTGCACCGGCCAGCTGAATGGTAGCTGGCAGGATATCCAGATTGCGAAAGCCGCTCTTTTTGATTACCGCTGAGGCTGGCGCGTCGTTGATCAGCAAATCATAGACGCAGACCTCCAGCTGACGGCGGTCCATACCCAACCCGCTGGTGGCGTTGCCCTGTGGGTCCAAATCAACCAGCAGCACCTTCCGTCCCCGCTCCGCCAATGCTGCGGACAGATTGACGGCTGTGGTGGTCTTAGCCACGCCGCCTTTCTGATTGGCAATTGCAATTACTTTTCCCATATCATCCCCGCCTTTTCTTTCCTTGCACAATTTATTGCGCGTTGCTAAATATTCCTCAGCCAGTAGGTATTCTCCTGCCACAAGCTGACTTTTTACCCTGCGAAACACCTATGTTTCACGTGAAACAGCAAATCGTTTTACAGAAAGAAATGTTTCACGTGAAACAATACGACAAATCCGCATATACGCGCTTTACAAGGGCCGCTTGGACGGCATACCGCTGCGGCGCGGATACTTGTCTGCTGTGGCCGCGTTTTTACGAATCAACAGCAGCGCGCGGGCATCGCCATTGGGCAAGCTGACTTCCAGGCTGTGCTCCAGCTCTGCATGCAGCAAAGTAAAGGCATTCTCTGCATCTTGCAACTCCTCTTGCCAATTTGCGCCCTTTAAGGCCAGCAGATAACCGCCTACGCGCAGCAGAGGAAAGGCGTATTCCAGCAGAGTGGATAAAGCAGCCACCGCACGGGCTGTGGCAATGGCAAAGGATTCGCGCAGCGCGCTGCGTCCTGCTTCTTCGGCACGGCTGTTGCACACGCAAACATTTTGCAAATGCAGGCTATGCGCAGCCTGCTGCAAAAAATCCGCCTTTTTGCCCGTGGCCTCCAGCAGTGTCACCTGCAAATCCGGCCGCGCGACAGCCAGCACCAAGCCAGGGAAGCCCGCGCCGCTGCCAATATCAATCATTTGCTTGGCCTCGGCTGCCGGGACGCCGCTGTTTAACGGCGCAATCTTCTGTAAGGCGGGCAGGGCCAGCAAGCAATCTGTATAGTGCTTTTGCGCGGCCTCTTCCGCAGCTATGGCAGTAAGATTAAAGCTGCTGTTGGCTTGCTCCACCAATTCCCAGTGACAGGTCAACTGATCAATCTGCCCGGGCGGCAAATGAATATCCGCTGCCTGCAGCGCCTGTAAAAGCTGTGTGCGAAAATCCAGCATAATCCTTCTCCTTATTTAAAAGCAATCTATCCAGCGAGCAGCCGGGGAATAAACAAAAAAATTTACGCAGCTCTGCGTAGTTTTCTAAAATTATACATTATTTCCTATTTATATACAAATGTAATAAGATTCTTATTACTAATAAAAATATTCTTACCTAAGCTACAAAAAATACGAAAAAACCGTACTTTTAAAACGTCTACCAAAGGATTTATATATAGAAGTTTCTATACCATAGCCCAAAAAGCACAAACAACTTTCTTCTTACTTTTGCGCTCAAGTAAGAATACTTTTGTTACAAAATAAAAGTAACACGCTTTTTATTAAACATATAATCCGCCAGGGTTTAGGCTGCCATCAGCGGCGGGCTGCGCGCTGCTGCTCCAACCAAATCAGCAGCACATTAACGTCTGCTGGTGAAACCCCGCTGATGCGGCCGGCCTGTCCGATAGAAGCAGGACGATACTTGTCCAGCTTTTGCGCACCCTCGCTGGACAGGGCCTTAATCGACAGATAGTCAATCTGGCTGGGCAAACGCCGCTCTTCCAGACGGCGAAAGCGCTCCACCTGTTCCAGCTGTTTTTTAATATAGCCTTCATATTTGATGGCGATTTCCGCCTGCTCGCAAACCTGCTCGTCCAAAGGCTGCGGGGGCGGCGCGATTGCGGCAATCTGCGCATAATCCAGCTGCGGCCGGGCCAACAGGGTGGCCAGGGTCAATTCGCGCTGCGCCTCTATGCCCAGGGCTGCCAGCTGCGCCTGCTTGGGATGCGTGCTTTTTAAGCGGCTAATCTCCGCTTCAATAGCTGCTTTCTTAGCAAAATAAGCCTGCGCCCGCGCCGGGGAAATCAGGCCCGGATAAGCCAGGCCGCGCTCAGTTAAACGCAAATCCGCATTATCCTGCCGCAAAAGCAAACGGTATTCCGAGCGGCTGGTAAACAGACGATAGGGCTCGTTGGTGCCTTTGGTAATCAAATCATCCACCAGAACGCCAATGTAGCTATCCGCTCGGCTGAGCACAAAAGCGGGTAAACCCAGCACGCTGGCCGCCGCATTGACGCCAGCCAACAGCCCCTGACCCGCGGCTTCCTCGTAGCCGCTGGTACCGTTAATCTGCCCCGCGCAATACAGGCCGCGTGTGTGCTTACATTGCAGGGTATTGTCCAGCTGCCGCGCATCAATGCAATCATACTCAATGGCATAAGCAGGCCGCACAATCTCCACCTTTTGCAGGCCGGGAATGGTGCGCATAAAAGCCAGCTGCACATCCTCCGGCAGGGAGGAGGACATACCCTGCACATAATATTCGCGACAGTCTTCACCCTGCGGCTCTAAAAACAGCTGGTGCGAGGTACGCGAGGCAAAGCGCACCACCTTGTCCTCAATGGAGGGGCAGTAGCGCGGACCAACGCCCTCAATCCGTCCGGAATAAAGCGGCGCGCGCGACAGATTGGCGCGGATAATCTCGTGCGTTTGTGGATTGGTATAGGTCAGCCAGCAGGGCACCATGGGCCGCTGGTACTGGCCGGGCTGGGTGAGAAAGGAAAAGTACAAATCCGGCTGGCCCGGCTGCAACTCAGTCTGGCTAAAATCAATGCTGCGCGCATCAATGCGCGCAGGCGTGCCGGTTTTAAAGCGCGCCATTTGCCAGCCGCGCTGCCGCATTTCCTGCCCCAGTGCGCAGGCTGCCGGATGTCCCAGCGGACCGCTCGTCTGCTCAAACTCGCCGATGAGGATTTTACCGTTGAGATAGGTTCCGCTGCACAAAATAACCGTTGGCGCGGCATAAACCGCACCGTTGGCGCAGGCCACGCCTGCTACAGCCCCATCCTCAATCAACAGGGAGCTTACTTCGCCCTGGCGAATGGACAGATTATCCTGATGCTCCAGCTTACGCAGCATCAACTGCTGATACAAGGCTTTGTCAATCTGCGCCCGCAAAGCGCGCACTGCCGCGCCCTTGCCGGTATTAAGCATGCGCATTTGAATTTGCGCTGCGTCGGTAATCTCCGCCATAGCTCCGCCCAGCGCGTCGATTTCCCGCACCACCGTACTTTTGGCTGGTCCGCCAATAGCGGGATTGCAGGGCGCCATAGCTGCTGTTTCCGGTGAAAGGGTAATCAGCAGGGTTTGCGCACCCATACGCGCGGCCGCCAGCGCCGCCTCGCAGCCGGCATGCCCGCCGCCCACAACAATCACCTGTTTTTCTCCTGCTAAATACTGATCTGCACGTAACTGTGTTTTCATTGTCAACCCCTGTTGTCTGTTATAGGCCACTGCAAGGCCTAGATATCCGCCTGCACTTTACCGCGCCACACCTCGCCATTTTGCGGACTAATGTCAAAAATCTCATAATACTTCTCCAGCGTTACGAATTGATAACCCTGCTCCTGCAAGGCGTCCACCGCGCTTAGCACGCCGGTAACTGTGGTATCGTAGATATCGTGGCAAATCACCACGCCGCCGTCAAAGGCATTATCCACAATGCCCTTATGCACCTTATCCGCATTGCGCACATCCCAATCGCGCGGGTCAATGTTCCACAGCATCATCGGGTAATCAACCAGTGCGGCGGTTTTTTTGTCAATCATGCCGTAAGGCGGCCGCACATACAGGGTATGCTGCCCGCTGGCCTCAAAAACTGCGCTGTCCGTCCATCCCAGCTGCTCGTCAATTTGCTCTTCCGTAAGATTGGTCAAACTGGATTTGTGATCCCAACCATGCGAGCAGAGCAAATGCCCGCCCTCTGCCGCAGCCTCTATCGCCTCCGGATAGGATTCCACGCGCACGCCCAGCACAAAGAAGGTGGCTTTGGCGCTGCGCTTATTCAATTCCTCAATCAGGCCCACTGTCAGATAGCTGGGTCCATCGTCGAAGGTCAAAGCCATCACCGGGCAGCGCTCACCCGTATCTGTGCGGTAGGCCACGCCGTTTTCATAATAAAGGGCTTCTCCGTTATATTCTGCCAGCTCGCGCGCTGTCATATGCTCCAGCCATTTTTCATCTTCCCTGCTTTGCGTATCCGAGCTGGAATCCTCTGCCTTGGTTGTATCCAGCGTATCGGTTGTCTCTGTTGTGGATGAAGCAACAGGGAGATTGTGGCTGTCTGCAATAGCTGTGTGAGCGGACGGCAGCTGCACGGGGCCTACAAAGTGCCAAAGCAGACCGCCCATGGCTATTAGCAGCACAAAAAGCAGCGCAACCTTAACCCAGGTGCGCAGGAGACGCATGCGTTTAAAAAATCTATGTAAAAAAGTCTTTATTCTTGTGCGCATAATCTCTTTCCAATGTAGGCAGTTTTGGCAGCCTGCTCCAGCGTTTCCATACGCAGCAGAGCCTGTGTGATGTTTTCTCCACAGGTAACTGCACCGTGCCGCGCCAACAGCACAGCGCAGTGCGTTTGCAAAGCCTGGGCAGTTTGCTGCGCCAATTCCTGCGAGCCGGCCGGCGCGTAAGGCAGAGTTGGTACATAGCCCAAATTAAGCTGCAGAGCCTCCGGTGCGCAGGCATTGAGATCCGCGCCGCTTAAAGCAAAGGCTGTAGCATAAACCGGATGTGCGTGCAGCACGCAGCCAATGGCTGGATTACGCTGCAAAACCGCTATATGCATTCCACTTTCAACAGAGGGCTGGCGGCCGGCCGCAGCTTCGCGAACGCGGCCCTTGTCATCCACCAGCAGAATATCATCACGGCCCATAAAGCCCTTGGACACGCCGCTGGCAGTGATCAGATAAAGCGCGCCGTCCAGACGCACGCTGATGTTGCCGTCCCGTCCGCCCAGCAGCTGGCGCTGCCACAAGCGCTGTCCCGCCACAATCAGCTCATCCTTTAAGCGCAGCACAAGCTGCTCTTCTTTTCTCTCAGGCATCTTTTTTTGATAAATAAGGCTTCTGTCCCTTCTGACAAATTGCAAAAGACTGCTTTTAAGCAGTAATAACACACTTACTGCATTGTATGACAGCAGGATTTTGTCCCATTACCGCACAATCCGTCCCTGATCAATTAACCAGCGCTGTCCGCTTGGCAAAGGCAGCCTATCGTCCGCGGCTGTGATAAAGGTTTGCGCCTTACCACGCACCAAATTGAGAATCTGATTGCGGCGGCGGCGATCCAGCTCAGAAAACACATCATCCAGCAACAGCAGGGGATATTCGCCGCACTGCTGTTGCGCCAGCTCCAGCTCAGCCAACTTCAGGGTCAGCGCTGCGCTGCGCTGCTGCCCCTGCGAAGCGGAATCGCGCGCCGGCCGCCTGTTGATGCGTACAACCATATCATCACGATGCGGACCAACCAGGCTTATGCCGCGCTGCAGCTCAGCCCGATGCACACGGGTAATCTCCGTAAGATAAAAAACATTTAACTCTTTTTCCAGCTTCTCGCTGCCCTGCACATCGCTGGGCGGCGGAATCTCCGGCCGGCCCATGCGCGCCAACACGCTGCTTTCATAATACAAATCCAAATGCTCCCGGCCTGTTAACTCCACGTGCAGCTCCGCAGCCAGCGGAGAAAGCTGCTGCACAACCTGTGCGCGCCGCCGGGTAATACCGCTGGCGGCCGCAGCCAATTGCGCGTCCCAGGCGGACAACTGCTCCATATCCACCTGATCGCCCTGCTTTAAGCAGGCGTTACGCTGCCGTAAAATGTGATTATAGCGCATAAGCAGGCGGCAATATTCTCTATCAAGCTGCGACATCTGCCGGTTCAGATAGCGCCGGCGTAAATCCGGACCCGCCTTGACCAGCAGCACGTCCTCAGGTGCAAAAACCACGCAATGCAGCAAGCCCACCGCTTCGGAAAGGCGTTTTAAGGGCTGATGATTGAGCGTCCAGCGCTTTTGCCGCTTACGGCTGGCCGCCGCGCTGATATGCAGCTTACCGTGATTTTTGCTCTCTGCCTCTGCTTCCACGTAAAAATACGGCTGCTCCCAGCGAATCAACTCATTGTCCCCAGCACCGCGAAAAGAGCTGGCCAAACCCAAATAGCAAATGCTCTCCAACAGATTGGATTTTCCCTGCGCATTTAAACCGCAAATCAGGTTTAACTCCGGGTCCGGCTCAAAATGCTCCAAAGCATAGTTACGAAAATTTTCAATTTTCAGCTCGCTTAATATCATTTTGCCTCCAGCTTAAGTATATAAGATTTATATAGCTGTAAAATCAGCTACTTGCATCTACATTGCCGTGCGGTAGGACAAAGAACAGCTGATCAGCTTGGGCGGCTAACGCGCACCGGCAGCAGCAGGTAAAGAAATTCCTCTTCTCCGGATTCCGGCAGCACCAGGCCGGGCGTATAAGCTCCGCTCATGCGCAGCAGCACGCGCTCTTCGTCAATTACCTTAAGCACATCCAGCAGATAGCGGGCATTGTAATTGAGCGTCAAAGCTTCGCCGCTTACCGTTACGGCCAAAGGCTCACGAATCATGCCCTCGTCCGGCGATTCCGCAGCTACGAACATACCTTCTTCGCTGATTTCCAAACGCACCAGATTGCCCTTCCCGCGACTGACCGCGCCGGAAATCAAAGCCGCGCGCTCCAACGAATGAATCAGCTGGCTGCGCTCTACCAATACGTCGGTGATAAATACGCTGTTATCTGGAATAACCTGGTGATAATCCGGATACTGGCCCATGATCAAACGCGTGGCAAAGCTGAGGTTGCCAAAGCTGAAAAAGGCCTGGTTATTGCTGGCATGGATGATGATATCATCCTCATCGTTAACAGCCAGGCGCGATACCTCCAGCAGGCTGCGCACGGGAATCAGCAGCGAGCCTTCGGCCGTGCCCTGCCAGGGACCGCGGCAACGAGTCAGGCGGTGGGTATCTGTAGCAACCATAGTAATCTGTCCGGTAGAAAATTCGGTCATTACGCCGGTAAACACCGGACGAATCTCATCCGCAGCCGCGCCAATGGCTACCTGCCGCACCATCTTGCGAAAGGCGGGCGTGGGAATGCGGCCCTCGATTTCACCCTGCGGCTGCGGCAGCAGAGGGAACTCCTCGGATTCAAAGCAGGGAATGGATAAGCGCGAACCAGCATAGCTGATATGCAGCAGCTCGCCCACGGTGCTTAGGGTAATGCTGCCGCTGGGCAACAGGCGGGATAAGGCGGAAAACTTGCGGCCCGGCACCACAGCCTCGCCTTCCTCTAGAATCTCAGCGTTGACCACGCATTCCATGGCCAGCTCCAGATCCGTAGCGCGAAAGCTCAGCCGTCCTTCCTGCGCTTTGATCATAATTCCACCCAGCACTGGCAGGGTATTTTTGGTGCTTACTGCCCGCTCTACCGCGCTTACAGCGTACAAAAGGTCGCTTTTGTCAATTTCTATTTTCATGGGCCGTCTCCTTTTATGGCATATTAAAATTATAATACAGATTTTGGATCTAAAAGTGCCACTTGTAAAATAAAAATAATAAACAAGAGAAATTTTTTTATAGTAAAAAGTTTTTTATTATTTTTGTTTGTTGCTTGATAGCAAAGCAACATGACTATGTTTTTAATAACATTGGTTTTGTTGGTATAGAATTATAGCAAAAAACGACATTCCTTATTATTTCTCTATGCAAAGGATAATACCATTTTATTTTTGTTAATTTTTTTGTTGAAAAAGATGGGTAAAAAATCTTGTTCAGTGGTTCTATTGTTTGCTTTTGTAGCATAGATTAATATTATTAAAAAAATAGTAGTTGTAATAGTCCCTGTGCATAATGTGGAAAAAAGGGCGAATTTCCTCGCGGAAGTGGGCAAAAAAGAGATTTGGCCCCTGCGGACAAGTTGTGGAAAAAAAAATTTTGTGCACAGTGGCCAAATTTTCACGCTTTTTTATCAACATAAAATTGCATAAGTTGTTTTTTATACACAGAATTATCCAAATTGATTCCACAGAAAATACGGCTGATTTTGTTTGCTTTGTGTATGTTTTTGTGGATAAACTGTGATACAGGTTCCTTGAGCTGGTGTTTTTAAAAAGCAGTTTGCAAAGAGGAGCGATTGATGTTTTTTATTTATATAGGAAAAAACTGTGCATGAGGTGGAGAAACAGTTAATTAAAAGCGCGCCTCAGTGCCGTTTCAGTATATTTTCCAGTTGCTTTAGCTGTTCATCCACATCCGGCTCGTGCATGCGCTGCGCGGAGATTTTGTCGCAGGCATGAATCACAGTGCTGTGGTCACGGTTGCCAAAGTCGCGGCCAATTTGCGGCAGGGTCGCGCCCAGCGTATCTCGGCACAGGTACATGGCAATTTGTCGCGGAAAGGAGATGTTGCGTCCTTTTTGTTTGCCTTTTAGATCTTCAACGCTAATCTGATAAAAATCAGCCACTACCTTTTGAATGTAGCTGATGCTCAGCTTGGGCTGTTCATCCGCGGACACGATGTCGCGCAGGGCTTCCTGCGCCAGCTGGATGTCGATTTTATCGCTGTTATACTGCATGCTGTAGTACATCACCTGGTTAAGCGCGCCCTCCAGCTCGCGGATGTTGGCCTTAACCTTGTCCGCTATGTAGTAAAAGACCTCGTCGCTGATATTTTTGTTTTCGCTGATGGCTTTTTGCTGCAAGATGGCGCAGCGCGTTTCCCAGTCCGGGGGCTTAATGTCCGTAATCAGTCCCCAGCTGAAGCGCGAGCGCAGGCGCTCTTCCAGAGGATTTAGCTCCTTGGGATGACGGTCCGAGCTGATGACAATTTGCTTGCCCGCCTCGTGCAGGGTGTTGAAGGTATGGAAAAATTCCTCCTGAATCTGCTCTTTGTTGGTGAGAAATTGAATGTCGTCAATCAGCAGAATATCGGAGGTGCGGTAGCGGTTTTTAAAGGTTTCCAGCCGCCCTTGACGCAGCAGGTAGATGAATTCATTGGTAAAGGTTTCCGAGGAAACATAGGTGACCTTTTTGTAGGGGTCTTTTTTGCGTACAGCTTGTCCAATGGCGTGCATGAGATGCGTTTTGCCCAATCCGCTGCCACCGTATAAAAACAGCGGGTTATAGGTGCGGCTTAAGCTCTCTGCCACAGCCATAGCTGCCGCATGGGCAAAACGGTTGGAAGAGCCCACTACAAAGGTATCGAAGGTATAACGTGGATTGAAAACAGAGCCGTAATCCAGAATGCTGGTAGGCCGTTGCGCCTGCTCAGAAGGCGTGGGGATGGATTCGCAGGAATAATCTACCATAATCGGCTTCAAATGCTCGCCGCTGGCAATAAACAGCGCATCCTCAATTTCATCCATATGAAAATCCTTAAGCGCAGTGAGATGGTCTGCATCGCACACGCAGATATAAAACAAAGACCCTCGCCGCTCTGTTTTTACAATGCTCTCCTTGGAGAACAAATCGTTATAGACAAAGGGCAGAACCTTTTGCTGGATGTACCCCAGCGCAATTTCCCAGATATTATCCACTATATATTGACCTCCGCTTGATTTTTTTCGCAAAGAATGTGCATATCTTGAATTTTATACACAATTTCTGTCTTTGTTTGGACAGTTTTGTGGATAAAAAAATGATTCTAAATAATCATAGCAGAATTTATCCACATTTTCAAGCAAATCCCGGTTGTATATGTGTTTTTTTCCACATTTTCCACGAGACGGATTTTTGCAAACAGTGGAAAAGCGACATAAACGAGGGCAGGCATGCATACGATTTAGACAAAGAGCAAGCTGGAGGAAGCCTATGATAAAAGATGCCGTATATATGACTTTAAAGCAGGCGGCGGAGGAGTTTGATTTGTCTTATACCACCCTGCGCCGCGATGCAGAGAGGCGCTTGCTGCCCGCCTTTCGTACTGGCCGCAAATATTTTGTGGAGCGCCAGGCCGTGCAAGCCTATGCGCAGCGCTGCGCCAATGGCGGCCATGCTGCCGAGGGCTACACCATTAAGCAGATTATGGAGGTGCTGCCGCTTTCCTATGCCTTTTTGATTGAGCTGATTCACAGCGGTAAGCTGCGCGCTTACAAATGCGGCCGCCGCTACATCATACCGCAGGATGCGCTGGAGGAATTTTTAGCAGCCAGCCGTTTGGATAAAGCGGATGAACATACAGAGCAGCTGCTGCAGGAAGAGCAGGGGGAAGAAAGCGAGCAATAGGTAGCGCTTTTCTGCGCAGCGCGCGGTTGCTAGGGAGAAGGGCATGGTGTGCATAAAGAAGGAGGGACGGTCGATTTGACCGTCCCTATGCCTTTATAAAAAGGCGCGTGCTGGGCAGACTAGCAGATATCGCAATTTAAGTTGCAGATAATGTTAGATAAAAATTCCAGCACGATGAGGATGATGATCAGGTTGATGATGCAGGAAAAGCCGTCACCGCCAAAATTGCCGCAACCTGTATTGCAAGTATTGCAGGTATTACAGGTGTTGCAGTTGCAGTTGTTGACATTGTTCCCGCAGTTGTTGCAGTATGTCATGGGGACGACCTCCTTTCTCAGCAACAAGGATTGCAGCTAAGGCCACCGTTGCCGCTAATAATGTTGCACAAAAACTCCAGTACGATAAAGAGAATAATCAGGTTAAGCAGGCAGGACCACAGGCCGCTGCCACCGCCGCAGCTGTCGCCGCAGCCGCAATTACCACCAAAGTTAAACATGTGTCATCTCTCCTTTTTTCTCTCTCTGTTTTTGACCATAATCAACAGCCGCTGCCATTATCGCAAGGCCGCCTTGCTTTCTCAGCCGGAGGTTTCTTGCGCGGTCTGTTGGTGATCTTGGTACATGATATGCTGCGCCACGCTTTTTGTGATAAAGAAGGTTTTTGTATTTTGCAGTCGTAATACTATACTATGTCGCATATACTGGCTGTGCGCAGCTATTGGAAAAAAGCCTGTATGCTGCGCGTGCTGGAGGGAAAGGAAGGATGATATGCCGGTTCAATTAGAATGCAAGCATTATGCGCCTTTACAGGTGGAGGATGGCACGACGCTGGAGCAGCTGCTGGGCCAGCTGGATCCTCCGCTCTATCCGCGTCCCCTGGCTGCCCTGGTCAATGGACAGCGGCAGGAGCTGAGTTATCCGCTGTTTACGGATAGTAAGATTGAATTTTTGGATTACCATTGCCCGGAGGGCTGGCGTATTTACCAGCGCAGTTTGGTCTTTATTATGCGGGCCAGCAGCCGTGAGCTTTTTCCTGAGCGTGAGCTGTGGGTCAGCCATAGCCAGAACGACGGCTATTTTTGCTGGCTGGATCATGCGGACGGTACGCCGGTAGACATACAGGAGCTGCATCAGTTAGAGCAGCGTATGCGCGAGCATGTAGCTGCCAAAACGCCCATTGTGCGCACAGAGCTCAGCCGCACGGATATCATCTCCTATTTCCGCAGCAACGGGCAGGAGGGCAAGGCGCGGCTGATGGAAAGGCGCAATGAAAAATATATCAGTCTGTACCATATGGGAGAATTTACGGATTACTGCTTTGGCCGCATGGCGCCCTCTGCGGATTATATCAATGAATTTTCCCTGCTGCCCTGTCAATCCGGTTTTGTACTGCGTCTGCCTTTGCGCAGCTTTATTGGTCAGCAAAGCATTGAGGTGCAGCCGCGCCAGCTCCAGACCATTCTGGCGGAAAGCGCAGAGTGGAGCGAGCTGATGGGCGTGCGCACGGTGGATGATTTAAACTGCATTTGCGAATCCGGGCGGCAGGCCTTTCTGGATTTAACCCTTTCTGCAGAAACTCTGCAGGAACGGCAGCTGCACCGCGTATCGGATGAGATTTTTTCCTGCTTTCCGCAGGTGCGGCTGGTGCTGCTGGCTGGTCCTTCCAGCACCGGCAAAACCACCACCACACGCCGGCTGGCCATTCAATTCCGCACCCTGGGTATTCGCCCGGTGGTTATTTCTTTGGATGATTATTTTTACGATAGGGACAAAACACCCCTGCGTGAGGACGGCCATCCGGATTTCGAAAATCTGGTGGCCCTGGATGTGCAGCGTTTTAACCGCGATATGCTGGATTTGCTGGCCGGCAAGGAAACCGTGCTGCCGCGCTATGATTTTATTTCCGGCAAAAGCATCCCCGAGGATCGCCGCCTGCGGCTGGCTGATAATGAGATTCTGCTGGTGGAGGGCATTCACGCCTTAAACGAGCAGCTATCCGCTACCATTCCCCACAAGAACAAGCGGCGCATTTTTGCCTCGCCCATGAATCAGATTAATTTGGACGCCGGCACGCCTATTGCCTCCTCGGACAACCGTTTGCTGCGCCGCATTGTGCGCGACCGCCAATTCCGCGGGCATTCTGCTGAGGCAACGCTGGAAAACTGGAATGAGGTGCGCTATGGCGAGCACCGCAATATTTTTCCCTGGCAGAGAAATGCGGATTTCTTCATCAACACCTCGCTGATTTACGAGCTGCCCGTGCTGCGGCCCTTTGCTGAAGAAGCGCTGTGCGAGGTTGCAGAGGATAGCCCGGTTTATCATGACGCGCAGCGTATGTTGCGGATTATCCGCTATGTGGAGCCTGCGGATTCCAGCCTGGTGCCCACTACCTCCATCCTGCGCGAGTTCATTGGCGGCGGCCTGTTTAACGATTAGAAGAAAGCTTGCAGCAAGAACAAAACGCCTCCCCTTTGAGGGGAGGCGTTATTGCATTATCAAACAAAACGGAAAATATTTATAATTAAAAACTTTGTTTTATCATGCTACAGTATTGTAGCATTTTTTATTTTCTCATAAAAGAATATGTTATAATTTTCTTATATTGGATTGCTCCTGACGAGAGGAGAGCTTTTGCTCTTTGCAGGATATTTTTTGGCTCCCCTTGAGGGGAGCTGTCAGCGTCAGCTGACTGAGGGGTGTAAAAAAACGGATAGCTTACGCTATCCTTATTTTGGAA
>CALXSV010000152.1 GCA_944391235.1 uncultured Clostridia bacterium
ATACGTCCGCCATAAGTAATGCGCAGCATATCGCCGGGCTCTACCTCTGAACCAGCCTTAGCCACACGACCATTGATGCAGATACGGCCTGCATCGCAAACTTCTTTTGCCACCGTACGTCGTTTAATTAAGCGGGAGACTTTGAGCCATTTATCCAAACGCATACATTTTCCTCCAAACTAGCTTTATGCTTTATGCGGGCTGTCCTCCTGCTGCTTGGCCTGGGCATAAAAAGCCTCCAGCTGCTGTTGATTAAAATCCGTCCAGCTCAAGCCCTGCTCCTCTACCCGCTTTTCTACATAGTTAAAGCGCGCCATGAACTTATGAACCGTCTGCCGCAGAGCTTGCTCCGGATCCACGTCATAGAAGCGAGCCAGATTCACTGCGGCAAACAGCACATCGCCCAACTCCTCCGCAAACTCCTCCTTTGTTGCGGCAGCTTCTAACTCAGTCAGTTCCTCCTTTAACTTGTGCAGCGGTCCGTCGATGTCCGGCCAGTCAAAGCCCACGCGGTGCGCTTTATTCTGTACCTTTTCTGCCAGCATCAGAGCAGGCAGGTTATCGTTCACCTGCATAACGCCACGGCGCTCCTCCGAGCAATCCTTTTTCTCCGCAGCCTTAATCTCCTCCCACATGCTAAGCACAGCCTCAGGGTCGTCAGCAACCCTGTCTGTGCCAAAAATATGCGGGTGTCGGCGAATCATCTTGTTGTTAATGGAATCCACCACATCATCAATGGTAAAAGCGCCTTCCTCCTCTGCCAGCCGTGCATGGAACACCACCTGTAACAGCACATCGCCCAGCTCATCACATAGCGCAGTATTGCTGCCCGCCTGAATGGCATCCAAAACCTCATAGGTTTCCTCCAAAAAATATCTGCGCAGAGAATCATGGTCCTGCGCCTTATCCCAAGGGCAGCCATTGGGACCACGCAGCGTGGCCATAATATCGATTAACTTCTGCCATTTTGCTGCATCACTCATAACAACCTCCATCATGCAGATATACGCTACATCCTATTACCCGTCTGATTTTGATAATAGGTCAGGCTACGTTTTATAACTATTCGTTATGCCTAGGCTATTCCCTGCTGCATAGGGCTAAAGTGAAAAAGCGAAACATCGATTGTGCCCCGGAACAAAAACCTGCCAGAGGCAAGCTGTATAAAAATTACATAAAAAATTTTGTTAATATCTATTGCAATAGTGCTGAGAATAGCGTATATTATAGGAATTAATGATATTATGCGGAAAATTTTTTCCATATTTCATATCGTTGCCAATACAATGGTTTTTGCAAATTAGCAGCCATTAATTTATTAGGAGGTATTACCATGCACAAGCAACTCTTCATTCCCGGTCCTGTAGACGTAAGATCCGACGTTCTGGAAAAGATGGCCACTCCGATGATCGGACATCGTGGCAGTGAATGTACTGAACTGCAAAAGTCCATCTCAGGTAAAATGCAGCAGGTTTTCCAGACTGAAAATGTTATTGTTTTGTCTACCAGTTCTGGCTCAGGACTTATGGAGAGCGCAATCCGCTGTTGCAGCGCCAAAAAAGCTGCCGTATTTTCCATTGGCGCATTTGGTGACAGATGGTATAAAATGGCCATTGCAAACGGCAAAGCAGCGGATAAATTCCGTAAAGAGGACGGTCAGGCGACCACTGCGGAAGAAGTAGAAAAAGCCCTCGCAACCGGCGAATATGATTTGATTACTGTAACCCATAATGAAACCAGTTCCGGTGTCATGAATCCGGTTGGCGAAATTGGCGAAGTCGTAAAGAAATATCCGGATGTCATATTCTGCATTGACGCAGTCAGCTCCATGGGCGGCGTAGATATCCCGGTAGACAAATGGGGCGTAGATTTTGCTATTACCTCTACCCAGAAATGCCTGGGCCTGCCGCCTGGAATGTCCATTGCTTCCGTATCGGAAAAGGCCTATCAGCGTGCCAAAACCGTTAGCAACCGTGGTCTGTATTTTGATATCGTAGAAATTTACGATAAAGTGATGAAAAACTACCAGTACCCTTCCACACCTTCTCTTTCCCATATGTTTGCACTGGATTATCAGTTGGATAATATCCTGAAAGAAGGTCTGGAAAATCGTTGGGCCCGCCATGCACAGATGGCAGAATATGTGCGCAACTGGGCCAGCAAATATTTTGCCCTGTTCTCCGATCCGGCACATCTGTCCAATACGGTTACCTGCATCGCCAACAACCGCGGCATCAGCGTAGCGGATCTCAATAAGGAATTGGGTAAACGCGGTATGCAAATTTCCAATGGCTACGGCGACCTGAAGGAAAAAACCTTCCGTATTGCCCATATGGCAGACGCCACCATGGATGATGTAGTCAAGGTCACCAATGCCATCAATGAAATTCTCAATCTGTAATTCCAAATAACACATTTTAAGGAGACAAACATACTATGGTTAGAATTTTAGCAGCCGACGGCATGGAAGCCGCAGCCATTGCAGCGCTCCAAGCCAAGGGCTTTGAAGTTATTGATCATCACTATGAGGCAGATGAACTGGGCAAAGCCTTAGCGGACTTTGACGTAATTGTAGTTCGTTCCGCAACAAAGGTGCGCGTTCCTGTGATTGATGAAGCCGTGGCAGCTGGCCGTCTGAAGCTGATTATTCGCGGCGGCGTTGGCGTAGACAACATTGATGTGGAATATGCTCAGGAAAAGGGCATCACCGTTCGCAATACGCCAGCTGCCTCCTCTGCCTCTGTTGCAGAGTTGGCGTTGGGGCACATGTTCTCTCTGGCCCGTTACATTGGTATTGCCAATGCCACCATGCGCAATGGTGAATGGAATAAAAAGAAATACGAAGGCATTGAGTTGGGCGGCAAAACCCTCGGCCTTATCGGCATGGGACGCATTGCCCAGGCGCTGGCGTCACGCGCTGCTGCACTTGGTATGAATATCATCTATACCGATATCATTGGCCAGAATAAGGATCTGCCTTATGCCTTTGCGACACAGGAAGAGGTTATCAAAGCAGCAGATTTTCTTTCCCTGCATATCCCCGCGCCCGGAGATAAAAATGCGGTTATCGGCGCCAAAGAGATAGCCATGATGAAGGACGGCGCTTTCATCGTCAACACGGCCCGCGGCAGCCTAGTGGATATGGTAGCCCTGTGCGACGCACTGGACAGCGGCAAGCTATCTGGCGCAGCCCTGGATGTTTATCCGGTAGAGCCCATTACCGACGAACGAATCCTGCACCACGAAAAGATATCCATGACTCCGCATATTGGCGCGGCCACAGCTGAAGCACAGCAGCGTATTGGTGCGGAAATTGTAGATATCATCAGCGAATTCTTCGCATAAGAGAGCAAAACAAGGAGCGATCAATGGCGTATATTAAACCATTTGCCGCCTTACGTCCTGTACCAAATCTGGTACAGGACATTGCTTCCCCACCCTATGATGTCATGGATGACAAGGAAGCACGTGAAATGGCTGCAAACAAACCCCTTCACTTTTTACATGTACTGCGTTCTGAGATAGATTTACCGGAAGACGTGAATCCCTACGACCATATTGTATACGAGCGTGCACATCAGTTTCTGCTTCATCTAATTGAGAACGGCATGATGATCCGGGATGCCAAGCCCTGCTATTATGTGTACCGGCAGATTATGAATGGACGTACGCAGTTTGGCATCGTTGGCTGTGCATCTGTGGATGAGTATCAGAACAATACCATTAAAAAGCACGAGCTAACCCGTAAGGACAAGCAAGCAGACCGCACACGGCATATTGATATCGTCAATGCACAGTGCGGACCCATCTTCTTAGCATACCATGGCCGGCCAGCCATTAATGCCATTGCTGAGGCCATCATGCAGCAAGAGCCTCTATATGATTTTGTAAAGAACAAGCACCTCATGCCAGTTCAGCACACAGCATGGCGGATTGATGATGATGCGCTTATTGCGCGCATTCAACAGGAGTTTGCAGCAGTAGAGTGCATCTATATTGCAGATGGGCATCACCGTTGCGCCGCTGCTTCCAGCGTACGCGATTTGCGGCGAGAAGCCAGCAAGGAGTGGACCGGACAGGAAGAGGCAAACTACTTTCTCTCCGTTCTCTTCCCCGCAGAACAGCTGCATATTATGGACTACAACCGTGTGGTTAAAGATCTTAACGGCCTGGACAAGGAAGCATTTTTAAACAAACTCGAAGAAAAGTTCACTGTAGAAAACTATCAGGGTCAAGGCTCTTTACACCCCGGCGAGCGTCACGAAGTAGGCATGTATCTGGATAAAGAATGGTATCGGCTGCGCATGAAGCCCGGGACTTTTGATGAGTCAGATGCAATCGCCTCACTGGATGTGTCGATTCTACAAGACAATCTGCTCGCACCTATTTTGGGAATCACCGATCCTACAACAGACAAACGGATTCGCTTTGTTGGAGGGATTCGTGGCCTGGAGGAGCTGGAGCAGATGGTGGATAACGGCGCGGCAGTAGCCTTTGCCATGTATCCCACCTCCATTGAGGAATTGTTTACGGTATCTGATAATAACAAGCAGATGCCGCCCAAATCGACCTGGTTTGAGCCAAAACTGCTTTCCGGTTTATTCGTACATGAACTGGACGAACAAAGCACTACATAAAATCAAAAGGAGCGTCTCTTTATAAAGAGACGCTCCTTTTTCGGCAATAACAGCAAGCTCTATCGAAGAGGTGGAAAAAGGATGGCTCTGTGCTTTTCCAACAGGCGCAAAAGCGCACTGCCCAGCAATCCGCAACTAATAAACTCGCCAATCCCAATCGTCAGCACAAAGTACCACCAGGCGCCGGGAAAACCATAGGCAAACATCAATATCGGAGGTACAATCAGCATGTTGGCCACAATTGGCGGCAGCGGGGCCAAACGCCGATGCTGGCGCAGCGCATAGGTTAGCAACGCGCCCAACAGCGTAGCCAAGCTACCAAAAACCACGTCCCAAATAATACCGCCAGCTAGCAGATTAGCAAGAAAGCAGCCAATGGTCAACCCAGGGATGGCGGCAGCGGTAAAATAAGGAAGAATGGTCAAAGCCTCGGAAATGCGAATCTGAATTGCGCCGCTGGCTAAACCCAGCGCATTGGCCACCAAGGTCAGTACGACATACAGAGCAGCAATCAATGCGCCCTGGGTAAGAAAAAGAACACCTCTGTTTTTCATTTTTTGTTTCTCCCGTAGTTTTTATTTAGGTGAGGATGGTTTCGAACTCACCATGCATTTATCTAAATGCCGTCGACGGCTTCCAGCTTTTCCGGAGGAACACGCCAGCAACCACGTTTACGGCAACTAATAGGGTAATAGATGATAAAGGCGCTTGAGGTAAGAATCCAGCTAGCTGGATAGCTCGAGCAAATGGCAATCCAGGCTGGAACAAAGTTAAGAAATGGGGTAAGATACAGCACCCATAGTACACGCAGCACGCAAATACCAACGCAGGTAATAATGGCAGGCACAGTGGAATCTCCTATACCACGCAGCGAATTGGCAAATATTTCAATACATACATAAGCAAAGTAGCTCGGGGCAAAAAAATACATCATCTTCATGCCAATATCAATAACAAGCGCATCATCCACAAATAAAAGCATTAAAGGACGGCCAAACAGCACCATACATGCGGCAATAATCGTGGTCATACCAAAGGCCATCAGCAAACAGCTATGCATGCTTTTCTTGACCCGCTCCACGTTCCCCGCACCATAATTCTGACCTACTACCGTTAGCAGGGATAAACCAAAAGCGCTAATCAGCATCCAGAAAATGGAGTCAATCTTTCCAATCGCGCTCCAAGCGGCAACAAAGTTGGTGTTCAAATCATTGATAGCCGTCATGATAATAATGTTGGATAAAGCATACATACACGATTGAAAACCCGCAGGTATACCAATGTGTAAAATACTCTGCATAGTTCTGGCTTCGGGCCGCAAATTGCACAGGCGCAGACGATAACAATCATCATCGCGGAATAAGGTAAACATAACAAGAAAAGCGCTGAACAGCTGCGCTAAGGCTGTTGCAAAGGCAGCGCCAGCAACACCCCACTTAAAAACGGCAACAAACAGAATATCCAGCCCGATATTGATAAAGCAGCAAACAATCAGATACAATAAGGGACGGCGCGAATCGCCGACAGCGCGTAAAATACCGGAGCCCATGTTATAAAGAATCATGGGAATGCCAGCGCAAAAGCATATTTGTAAATAAGAAATCGCTTGCGCCATAGTATCCACTGGCGTACGCATCCAGGCCAAGGCAACAGGAGCAAGCCAAATGCCTGCAACAGTAATAAGCGCGCCGAGAAGCAAAGATATGGTAATGGCATTACCCACGGCAACCGAAACCTTTTCCTTGTCACGGGCACCGTAAAACTGTGCAATAATAACTGTCGCACCAGAGGCAAGCCCAGTAAACAGACCAACAACTAAGGTAATTAATGTGGAGGCGGAACCGCCTACAGCAGCCAGTGCTTCCTTACCTACAAAACGCCCTACCACCACCGCATCAGCCATATTATACAATAGTTGAAACAGCGTGCCTAGCGCAATAGGATAAAAAAAGCGCAGCAGCTGCTTCCAAATTACGCCCTCTGTCGCATCAATCATGCCATGACGAACAGCAGCATCTTTGTTTTTGCTAAACATTTCTTTCTCTTTCCCCATAAAATCTATCTTCAAACTTCAAAACAGGGGTCAATCTCAGATATAGGTAAAACAGGCAATGGCGTGCCTATCTTTTGGGAAATTGTTTTCTTCATCCAGATAACGTCATGCCATTCCCCTAATTTATATGCGATATGTGGAAAAAGAGCAACTTTTTCAAAGCCCATAGCAGTGTGAAAGCCGATACTACGCGCATTGGGATAGATGATACAGGCGACAACATTTACTATGTTCTGCCTGACTAAAATTTCTTCCAGCTTTTGATATAACATCCGCCCGATTCCGCCTCTTGTGATATCCTCACGTACGTAAATGGAGGATTCCACTGTCCATTTATATCCGGCGCGCGCATGAAAAGGGCCAGCATAGGAATATCCCAAAATATTGCCGTCCACTTCTGCCACTAAATAGGGATATGTTTTTAGCGTGGCGACAATACGCTGTGCAAATTCCGCTGTATCTGGCGCCGTATATTCCAGGGAAATTGGAGTGTTTTGTACATACGGGGCATAAATTGCCTGCAACTGCGCAGCATCCCGACTCGTCGCCATTCTAATTGTTATAATTTCGCTATTCATTTATGCCCTCCATAACCGCTATCTTGAAAAGCAATAGAAGAAGCTGCCTAATCAGCGACAGCTTCCAGTGTCTATATATAACACAAATGTTTACACATTTCAATCCTTAAATAGAAAAAATTTTAAATCTTTTTCCTGCACAGAAAATCTGCATCGGGCCGGCATAGTGGGTATTACCCGTTAATGTCCCGGGAAACTCTGCAAAGTAAAGCGCCGCTACAAAGAGTCCGCTGCCTATACAAAGGCAGGCTGGTTCTATCAGGTCGGCAAATCCCTATATTTGCAGCAGACTGACCAGAACGCACAAGAAATCTGCCCTACATTTTTGGCATGCTTGCTAAGCTCCTCAGAGAAAAACTTTCTATCGCTTTGCTTCATTATTAAAATACATCCTACCAAAATTCACCCGCAGTCAAAAGACATAAGCCCATTGGAACCGTATGAAGACGTTAAATTTTATCCTCTTTACGTAGGATCGGCCTGTGCTTACCAGGAATATCCTCATAGAGCTACTCGCATTTTTTGGCCCGACAGCGCAACACAACCTGCCGACAAGCCAAAAACAGAGCAAACAGAAAAATGACGCTAAATATCGGCGGAATGTAGACCAAATAAAGCCCCTCATAACTGCGAACAGCCAGAATACTATACCCCCGACATAGCAGTCGTTTTTGCGTCTGCCACGCAGAGCCATCCAACACAATACAATTGCTTATCTCCTCCTGCTGCTTTTCGTTATAGTTGGACAAAGACATCTTATAGTAAATTGTGCTATCGCGGCGCACCTGAGCTACATCTGTCATAGACAGGCCGCGCGCATCAAGCGCTTCCCGCACGATAAGAGGTAGGCCGTCCGGCCTTCGCTCTGTATAGGTAAATGGAATGCTATAAAACATATCATGAACAGCATCGCTAACGCTTAACTCACCCCGCATATTATCATAGAGAAGAACGGAGATGCTATATCCATCGCTATCCTCTCCTTCTATGTCCCAATACAAAGCAGATTCATCTTGCTGGATAAGCGTATACGCACCATTGAGCGTGTCTTGCCATAAGGCGTATAGTTCATCTACATCCATAACGGTTAAAAGCCGCGTTGCCTCCTCTTCTTGGCGTATTTGCACAAGATGGATACGAAAAATCACTGCAGCCAGCAATGCCAAAACCAGAAGCAGTAAAAGCATATACCAAAGAAAACCTGTTTTTGCTCTGGTGTTCATGTTTTGTCACATCCTTGGAAAGCTAAAAAGCGAGTATGCATCTACCACAAGCGCGGGAACAAAAATCTTCCAAGCGCTTATAATCAAAAACCGCGCGTCCATACCATAAGTATAGATTTAAATTTTCAAATAGGCAATGTTATGTTGAACAAAAAAATCCCTACAGCTTAAGCATACATTTTTTAAATTTACCAATTCGCATAAACAAAGAGAAGGAATAAAGCACGTAACATAAAAAACCGCTGAAAACAATATGTTTTCAACGGCTCAAAAATGGCACGCCAGAAGGGATTCGAACCCCCGACCCACGGATTAGAAGTCCGTTGCTCTATCCTGCTGAGCTACTGGCGCAAACAATGGAGCGGGTGATGGGAATCGAACCCACGTAGCCAGCTTGGAAGGCTGGAGCTCTACCATTGAGCTACACCCGCATTCACGTACTTTTGTATTATACCGCAAGAAAAGAAAAACCGCAAGAAAAAATTCACTGTTTTTTTATTTTTCTTTTGTAGTCTCTGCTTTGCCCAAATTGCGCCCCATTGCACGTGCCTTACTAATAAAATCTGTACCAGCAATATCATCCGGCTCATAAACGCCTCGGGCGATCATCAGGCCGACCTGCTCCCATTCACAATATGTGCAGATAGCGGAAAAATGTGCAAGCAAAGCATCCGCAACGGTATCCTCCGTATCGCCGCAGGTAGCCAGTAAAATAGCCTGCTTTCCCTTTATGCGCGCACTCAGCGCATGCAAACGATCAACGGCAGCCTTCAACTGTGCAGACATGCCAAAGTAATAAATAGGAGTGGCCAAAACCAGCAAATCCGCAGCCAGCAAATGCCCATAAATATCCGACATAGCATCATTGGAAATACAGCGGCCGCCATGCTCTCTGCACCATTCGCAGGCCTTACAGGGATTAATCTTTAAGGTAGCGGCATCATAGCGAAATACCTTATGCCCCGCGTCCATTGCGCCAGCGCAAAATGCATCAGCCAACTGGTTGCTATTACCATTTCTCCGTGGACTACCTGTTAGTACGACGATCTTCATTTGCATACCTCCTTTGTAGCCATTATAGCACAAGCGCATACAATATACTAGAGCCAAGCTTATTTTGCTCAGAAAGGAGTGTGTATCATCATGTGCAATCGATGTAAATCCATAAACGATAATTGCTGCTGCATCAGCAGTTGCTGTCAACCACAGTGTGCAATCCTAGTGTCTCCCTGCTACTATATTATCCGGCAGGCTGTACTCAATGGTTGCTGCTTTGATATCTGCGAGGACAATTCCTGGAATAACCGGCCCTGCAAGCCAACTCCACCACCTCCGCCGCCGCCACGTCCACCGCGTCCCTGTCCGGAACAGCCGCAAAAAAATTGCTGCTGCATCTGTTATTGCAAATGCAGACCCAAATGCTGTTAAAACTGAATAAAAGGCTATAAGCAAAAAGGCCACCCTGGCTAGAGGGTGGTCTTTTTGCTTTGATTTTGTCAAACATTATGCGATCGAGACAAACATAGGCCTATATATTATAGATGATTTATGCGATTTTGTCCATCTTTTTATTCCGATCGACTTTCTTGGCAATACAGATATGCAGGATAAGCTATTGGTATACGCATCAAAGAATTGGTAAGTGCAAATAGCGCCCTACTCTCTCTTTACCATATGTTTTTTAGTTTAAGTGCCTTGGTTATACAGCAAAACCGAATACTGCAACAAGCAAGGATGGTAGGCGTAGTTGATTCAATAAACGCTATTTTGCTTGCTTATCGACAGCCACCTGCCTTTCCATAAGAGATGTACAGATGCGCTTTATTTCCCAATATAAGGGGCGCAAAATTAGATAGAGCATTCGACAAAAAGATTTGTTTATTGACTTTTTCCCTCTATCCTCCTATAATGAGACATACATTCCAGTCACGAAATCCAGCATAAGCTTTTGGATAATGAATAAATGGAGGGCTCAAATATGGATAGAAATGAAAGTATTCCAGGCCAGAGTGCGGCTACTGCCAGTTTGGTATGCGGTATCATTTCCGTGGTTTTGTGGTTTTTTGGTTACTCGTCCCTTGTTTCAGTTATTCTCGGCATCATTGGCTTAGTGCTGGCGGGGAATGCCAAACGGGCGGGAAATAACAGTGGAATCCGCACAGCTGGCTTTGTGCTATCCCTAATCGGGCTACTAGGCGGTGTTCTTGCCTTTATCGCCTGTATCGCCTGCGTAGGTGTTGTTGGCATATTGGCCGGAACCACTGCGATATAGCAGATTAATCAAATCAGGGTCAGATGCATTTTACAGCATCTGGCCTTTTTCTAAGAGGATAACCAGATGTTCCCTTATATTCATGTATTTGGAAAACAACTGCCTATGTATGGGCTGCTGGCAGCAGTTGGAACCATATTTGCCGTACTATATTTTAAATACAGGGAGAAAGGCGCAGGCCGATTAGCTGCTCATCTAGAGTTGGCCTTTTTATACGGTTTAGTTGGCACTTTTATTGGCGCAAAACTTCTTTTCATTCTTACTCAGCTACCACAGATTATCGCAGATTTTGCTTATCTTCACACGGATACGCAGGCCTTTTTACAAAAATATCTCTATTCCGGCTTTGTCTTCTATGGCGGCCTATTCGGCGGTCTTGCAGGCGTATACCTATATGCGCGCCACCAGCGGCTGTCCTATGATGCCTTGCTGCAGCTGCTACTCCCAACCGTGCCGTTAATCCACAGCTTTGGACGTATGGGCTGCTTCTGCATGGGCTGTTGCTATGGCAAAGCAGCTCAGCCTGCTACGCTGGGCCTGGTCTTTCATGCTTCGCAAATCGCACCGAACGACATTCCCCTGATTCCGGTGCAGTTGTATGAAGCAATCCTGGTATTTATTCTGTTTATCGTTCTAGCACGCATGGCGAAGCAGGGTAAAAAGGGGAAAAGCATGTTGGCAGTGTATCTTGTGGCCTATGGTACCATCCGCTTTATACTGGAGTTTTTACGTGGAGATACCTACCGTGGCTTTATTGGCTGGCTATCCATCTCCCAACTGCTCTCCTTGCTGGCAATTTGTCTTGGCAGCTGGCTATTGTGGAAAAAGCACTATAAAACGAAACAACATAGCGTATCTACAGACAGCTAAAAAGCCCCATATATACTCCTCCACACCTATGCTTCCATAAGCCAGAAAGAAATCTGTAATGAAAAAGCATTAGACTCTTGACTATTAAAAATTTTCTGCTATAATAAAGAGGTATGGCGCGTTGGAGAAGCGGTTCAACTCACCAGCCTCTCACGCTGGCATTCATGGGTTCGAATCCCATACGCGTCACCATAAAAGGGTCGTGCTTTTAGGCACGACCCTTTTATATTTGCAAGCAAAGGTAAAAAGCTTTATAACTATACCAATATATAGAAATTTGGCCAGCACACAAATCTGTTAAATCCCATGATAAACCAAAACCACTCCATGGTATATAGATGGGGTGGTTTTTTATTACAGACACCTGTCGGTCAGGAAGAAAACAACGTACGGTCAGATAGCATTTGTTTTGCGGTATCCGAGAACAAATCAATCAACTTATGCGGCGTCATTTGCGCCCGCTCCGCACCAGAAATATCCAGCAACAAACGGCCGGAATCCATCATAATCGTACGGTTACCAAACGAGAGCGCCTGTTGCATATTATGGGTAATCATCAATGTAGTAAGCTGATTCTCCTCCACCACCTCTTTGGTTATCTGCAAAACCTTCTCTGCAGTAGAAGGATCTAACGCCGCCGTATGCTCATCAAGCAACAAAAGTTTGGGCTGCGCAATGGTAGCCATTAACAGCGATACCGCTTGCCTCTGCCCCCCGGAGAGCAGCCCCATCTGCGTCTTCATTCTATCTTCAATTCCCAACTCCAGCCGGGCCAGTAACTCTCGGAAGTAAGCGCTGTCCTTTTTGTTCACCGCAAAAAAGGAGGGAGAAGCCTTACGCGTATAGGCCAAAGCCAGGTTTTCCTCTATTGTCATATTGGGAGCGGTCCCCCGCAGCGGATTCTGGTACAGACAGCCAATATGTAAGGCCCGCTTATAATCCTTACGATAAGTAATATCCTCGCCATCTAAAAAAATCTGTCCTGAATCTGGCATAAACTTACCTAAAATAGCATTAAACAGGGTTGATTTACCCGCTCCATTAGAGCCGAGGATGGTAATAAAATCCCCCTGCTCAACTTTTAGGGAAAAGTCATCCAAAGCCACCTTCTCATTGGGCGTACCGATCTCGAATTTCTTTACCAAATGCCGGATTTCTAAAGGTGTATTCATCTTCACTCTCCCCTCCTTGCCACACGTCGCTGTCGAAGCAAAGAAAAGCCGTCTTTGATCAGCGGTAAGGTAAGCGCCAGAATAACGATTACAGCGGAAAGCAATTTCACCGCATAACTGGGCATATCAATTTTATAGGCAATTTGCAGAATAATCCGGTAGCACATGGAGCCCAGAATAGCGGAAATAACGCCTAGGGTAACGCTACGGCGGCCAAACAGCACCTGACCGATGATCACGGAGGCAAGGCCAACTACTAGCATACCGCTGCCATTATTCAAATCCGCATAGCGCTGCTGCTGGCAGAGCAGACTTCCCGAAAGCGCTACCAGAGCATTGGAAATCATAATGCCGAGAATGCGCGAGGCATCTGCGTTAATGGATGAAGAACGTACCATTTCCTCATTATCACCAGTGGCTCGAATAGCCATACCTGGCCGCGTTTTAAAGAATACACATAAAAGCGTTGCCACAACAGCTACAATCAGCGTAGTTAGCACTAGAACGCTGGTATTAATGTCGCTGCCCAGCAGGCCAGCGGTCCGCTCGGAAAAGGTTTTATAAATGGTAGAACTGGAAACATATACCGGACTGTTGTTTTCATTTAGCACCGCGCTTTGCAGGTACAGGTTGGACTGGCCACCCAAAACCATATAGTTAATCGTATACAAGCCGGTCATAGTTAAAATGCCGGATAAAATGGCATTGATTTTCAACTTGGTCTGCAAAAGGCCTGTAATAAGCCCTGCCACAGCGCCAGCAAGCGTACCGGCGAATAAAGCCAGTATGGGATAACCGGCAATCGTCACCACAGCGCAGACGCTCATACCAAAAACCAGGCTGCCGTCAATAGTCAAATCCGGGGTATTGAGAATTCGAAAGGCAATGAATACACCCAAAGCCATAGGCGCATAAATTGCGCCTTGGCTCAGGGCAGAAAGTCACATATTCAGATATTGCATATCGGACTCCGCTTATTCGCCAAAGTGGTTTGTACCGTCTTCTTCGACAAGTACGGTATAACCTTCCAGCATTTCATCGGTCAAATCCATACCAATTGTGCTAGCAGCCTGCAGGTTAACAAATTTGGCATATTCCGCAAGGGTTTCATAAGGCAAATCCGCAGGTGCAGCGCCATCAGCAATTTTAAGAATCATAGCTGCAACCTGTTTGCCCAACTGCACATAATCTACACCGATTGTGGCAAAACCACCATCCGCAACCATGGAATCCGCACCGCAGTACACCGGAATGTTCTTGGCATAGGCGGCATCGATATAGGTAGGCATGGCAGAGGCAATGGAATTGTCATTGCCGGTGTATAGAGCATCTACACCTTTGGAAATCAATGTTTCCACAGCGGTCTGCAGCTCAGAGAGGTTAGCAATCGAGCATTCCTCATACGCAATGTTGTTTTCATCGCAATATGCTTTGGCAGCATTAATGGTGGACACAGAATTGGGCTCGCTGGAAGTATAAAGGAAACCGATTTTCTGATATTCCGGCTGGAAGTTGGAGATCAGCTTGACAATCTCAGCAGAAGGAATATTGTTGGAAACGCCGGTAATATAGGTGCAGTCCTCACCAGTCAAGCCAGCAGCAGCCGGGTCAGAAACAGCGGCAAAGACAATGGGAGTTTCCATACCGTCAAAGGCCGCTTTAGCACTCTGCGCGGTAGAGGTTGCAATGGGGACCAGAATATCCACTTGGCCATCCGCACGGTAGTTTTGCATAATGGTAGTTAAGGCATTGGTATCATTGTTGGCATTTGCCGTAACAATTTCAATATCATCCCGGCCCGCGGCTTCCAGCTCAGAGATAATGGTCTCGCGAATCTGATCCAAAGAGGTATGGCTCATGGGCTGTACAATAGCTACAGTAATCTTATCAGCCTGCGTACCTGAATCATCATTGCCAGCAGACTCGGAGCCACAGGCCGCAAACAGCAGCATCGTAGCAAACAACATCAGTACAACAAGCATAGAAACGAATTTTTTGTTTTTCATAGATATATCCACCTTTCAATTCTATTCAAAATTTTTAAAAAGTAAGCGATCAAATGGGCGCAATTTCCTGCGCCATGGCACTATGCTGACGAATAACTGCACAGGAGGCGGCAAACTGCCTCTGCTCTTCCTCGTTCAGCGGCAAAGCAATTATACGCTCAATGCCCTTTTTACCAACCAGACAAGGCACGCCAGCATGCACATCCCGCTGTCCATATTCGCCCTGCAGCAGCACAGAAAGAGGAAAGATGGTTTTGTGGTCACACAGCAAAGCTTCTGCCAGCATGGCGAACATCTGTCCAATGCCAAATTCCGTGGAGCCCTTGCCATTGATAATATCCATGCCAATCATGTGCGTACGCTCCAGCAGATAATCCTGTGCAATATTGGGGTATGCGTCCAGAGACAATCCGCCAATTCGCACAACAGAGAAAGGAATCATAGAGGAATCGCCATGCTCTCCCAAGCAAAAAGCGCTAATAGACTGCCGGCTTACGCCGGAAGCCTCCGATAAAACACGGATGAGACGTGCGGTATCCAGTAGCGTCCCTGTACCAAAAACCTGCGTACGAGGCAGCCCCAGGCCGCGCCGCACATAATCCGCTACAATATCCGCAGGATTGGTGATGGTGACTACCGGCACCTGAATAGCAAACGGCCGTAGATTTTGTATCAACTCGTGCAGCATCTTAACGGAATCCGCCAGCAAATCCAAACGCGTCTGTCCAGGCAAGCGGGTCTGCCCGATGCTAATAACAATCAAATCCGCATCCTGACAGTCCGCATAATCACCGCTACGTACCTGCACGCCCAATGGCGGAAGACTCAGGGCATCGGCAATATCCATTGCCTGTGCCGCTGCCTTATCCGGAATACAATCGACCAGAACGACTTCTTCGCACACGCGCCGCCAGCATAAAGCCATGGCGCAATGGGAGCCAACATGCCCGGCACCGATAATCACGATTTTACGTTTATCAGACATTTGCAGCAACCTCTTTTCGTTGACAAAATAAAAACGCCCTTGATCTGCATTTTTTTTTTTTTTTTTCGAAAACATACATCTCCGCGGTGCCACTTTGTTTTTGCCTGTCTT